>JACZSI010000047.1 GCA_022574265.1 Chloroflexota bacterium
GTCGGCCAGGACGGCGCCTTTGAGCTCGTCATGGGCGCCGAGGCGTACTGGGGCTATGAAGCCGGGGCGCGCGTCTCGTCGACGGCCGGCGGCATCATCATCAAGGTCAGTCCGAACGACGTCATCCGCATCGGGACCGTCCGCTCCGCCGCGACGGTGAACCTCCACGCCTTCACGGTCGCGGCGCTGGGCGTCAACATAACGCTCGTGCCGGGCGGCTCGCAGGACGGTGTCGAGATCGCGATCTGCGAGCTCGGCTCCTACGCGATCGACGACAACACCGACCGCGGCAGGCATGGCCTGGCTGAGATCGTCTCCAAGGAACGCAAGGCGGTCGGAGGCCCCGTCGTCTACGTGCTGGACAACTGGGTCGTCGAGGACGGCAACTTCGAGCTCCGCATGGGGGCCGAGCCCTACTGGGGCTACGAGGCCGAGTCGCGCCCCATCTCCAAGACCGGCGATGGCATCATCATGACGGCCAACGTCGGCGATACGCTCCAGTTCGCCAGGCTCCGCCAGAGCGGCAGCCGGAGCTCCAAGCCACACAACTTCACGATCGAGGGCCTTGGCATCGACATACCGCTCGCGGACGGCGCCATCGAGCCGTTCGAGATCGGCCCGCTCACGATCGAGGGCACCTTCGTGATCGACGACTCGACCGACCCAGGGGAGCACGGCAAGGCGGTGCTGATCGTCGGGCCCGCGCTCGCCACGGGGACCGTGTACGAGATCGACGCGTTCGTGGTGGAGGACGGGAACTTCGAGATGCGGATGCTGGAGGGCTACTGGGGCTATCAGGCGGAGGGCCGGCCCTCTACCCGCGCCGGGGACATCCTGATCACGGCGAAGGTGGGCGATACGATCAAGATCGGCGTGATACGCCAGAGCGGCAGCCGCAGCACCAAGGCGCACCACTTCACCATCGAGGGGCTCGGGATCGACATCAACCTGGACGAGAGTTACGGGACCGGCGGCGCCAGGGTGTCCTTCTACGAGATCAAGCTCGATGTGGCCGGGACGTTCACGATCGACGATTCGACCGACCCGGGCGAGCACGGCAAGGCGACCATCGTCGTGACGGAGTAGCACCGGCGGAAGCGCGCCGCGCCCCCAAGGCGTAGGGCGTAGTGAGCCAGCAGAGGCAGGGCGAGAGGCGTGAGGGGGATGAGCATGAAGTCGTCAGCGACCTGGGTCCGATCCCTGACCGGCGCCGGCATCGGCGCGGCCCTGCTGGCCGTGGCCGCGGCCTGCGGCGCGGAAGAGCCCACGCCGACCGCGCTCCCGACCGCCACGCCCGTGTTCTTCGAGGCCGGCGGTGCCTCGGCTGCCGGCGTGGCCGCGGGTGAAGCAGAGCTATGGGAGGAGCGCCAGGGCGGCACGCTGATCTTCGGCAGCGCCAAGGAGGTCACCTCACCGCACGCATTCACCACCACGAGCTCGGTCGACGGCCACACGAAGGAGTCCACGTGGCTCGAGCCGCTCATCCAGCTCGGCGGCGACGGCAACCTGTACCCCGTGCTGGCGACGTCGTGGGTCCCCAACGACGATTTCTCGGTCTGGACGTTCCACCTGCGCCAGGGGGTGCTGTTCCACAACGGCGTGGAGATGACGTCGGCCGACGTCATCTGGTCCGCGAACTACGTGATGGACGCCAACAACGCGGCGCGTGGCCACGGCGAGCTGGCGCCGCTCGTCCGCTCGATCGAGGCGGTCGACCGCTACACCGTCCGGTTCAACATGGTCGGCAGCCAATCCTCCTTCCCGATCATCATCAGCGACATCAGCGTGCTGCCCATCACCCCGGTCGACTCGCTCGAGCCGGGCGAGATCCAGGTCCGGGTGGGCGCGCCGGGGACGGGCCCGTTCAAGTTCGACGAGTGGGTCCCCGCGAGCAAGACGGTCGTCACCCGCTTCGACGACTACTGGGGCGGCAAGCCCTATCTGGAGAAGATCGTCTTCCAGCTCATCGCCAGCGCGACCGGGCGGGGAAACGCACTGCGGACCCGCGAGATCCAGCTGGCCGAGCGGCTCACGCCGATCTTCGCCGGCCGGGTGGAGGCCGGCGAGATCGGCGCGATCGAGGTGAGCCCGGCCACGCGGTCCGGCTACCGTCGAGTGATATTCAACGTCGACTCGCCGATCTTCGGCGACATCGACGTGCGCCTGGCGGCGACGTATGCGATGGACATGCGGAAGCTGCTGGACGAGGCGTTCTTCGGCCGGGGCGCACTGATGGACGGAACGGTGCCGCCGGGGTCGGTGTGGGAAGAAGTGCTCCTGGCGTGCTGCCCGCGCAGGGAGGGAGACCCCGACAAGGCGAGGGCTCTGCTCGCTGCCTCGTCGTACGCAGGCGAGCCGATCCGGCTGATCGTCGGCCGCGGCCAGGGCGAGCCGGTCGGCGAGAGCCTCTCGCGCCAGCTGCGCCAGGTGGGCTTCAACGTCAACCTCCAGGTGCTGGAGTCGGGCGTCTACGACGACAAGCAGGCGACCGGCGACTTCGACCTGAGCCCCAAGGGCGGGAGCTGGGGCGGTGACCCGGTCATCGACGCCTCCGGCCGCTGGCGGTGCGAGCTGACCGAGCTCCACTACAACAACCAGACCCGCTACTGCAACCCGGAGCTCGACTCGCTGATCGATGCCTACTACGGCCTGACCAGCATCGACGACAAGCTGGCCGCTTACGGCGTGATCGCGACGATCCTCTACGACGCGGTCATCACCAAGCACATGGGCTGGAACTTCACCCGCTTCTTCGGGTGGAACGACAACCTCAAGGGCTTCGAGCACCGCGGCGAGGGAGGCTACACACGGGGCCCCATCGGCGGCGGACTCTGGCGCGTCTACTTCGAGGATTAGATGCCTCCAGCTCCCGCGGCCGTTCGGCGGACGCCCTGCATGACCAGCTTGTCTGACGCCGCTCCGGCGGCGAGAGGCGCCGGCCGATGCTGATCCGCTACTCGATCAGACGGCTGCTCGAGACGATCCCGACGCTGTTCATCATCTCGGTGATCGTCTTCTCGCTCGTCCTCCTCATACCCGGCGACCGCGTCCTGGTGATGCTGGGGTACTCCGGCGGGGATATCGCCGACGTGATCTCCAAAGAGGTCTACGCGGCGATGGAGATCCGCCTCGGCGTCAACGACCCCATCCCTCTCCAGTACGTCCGCTGGCTCGGCCGCGCCCTCCAGGGGGACCTCGGCACGTCGCCGCTGCACGCGATACCCGTCATGGACATCATCCTCGCGCGCCTCCCGGCGACCATCTACCTGGCGCTCGCCTCGATCATCCTCGGCACCCTCATCGCCATACCGCTGGGGGTGGCTGCCGCCGTCAAGCAGAACACCTGGGTGGACCACCTGGCCAACGGCGTCGTGCTGTTCGGCCTCGTCACGCCGGGGTTCTGGGTCGCGCTGATGCTGGTGCTGCTCTTCGGCGTCTACCTGGGCTGGCTGCCGACGTTCGGGTATACGGCGCCTCAGGACGACTTCGTCGAGTTCCTCAGGCACATCACGTTGCCGACCATCGTGCTGGCGCTGGACTTCGCCTCCAACGTCATCCGCTTCATCCGCACCGACTTCATCGAGCAGATGCGCGAGGACTACGTCCGCACGGCGCGGGCCAAGGGGTTGAGCGAGCGCCTGGTCATCTGGAAGCACATCTTCAAGAACTCGATGCTAGCGACGGTGACGGTGCTGGGGTTCGACATCTCGCGCCTGATGGGCGGCTCGACGGTCATCGAGTCGCTCTTCGCCTATCCGGGCATCTCGTTCCTCCTGCTCCAGTCCATCTTCAACCGGGACTTCGCCACCGTGCAGGGAGTCGTGATCTTCATCGCGCTGATGGTGGTCTTCATGAACTACCTCGCGGACATCCTGTACGCGCTCCTCAACCCCCGTATCAGGTACGAGTAAGGCGGGCATCGAGCGCATGAGCGAAGCGGTCGCAGTCCCGGCACCACCGCAGCTGCCGAGCTCGTACGTCGCGGCGTGGCGCACGATCCGCGGCATCATCGCGAACGACCGTAAGGCGCAGATCGGCGCGGCGATCCTCGTGGGCTCGGTCATCGTCGCGATCATCGGCCCGTACATCGCGCCGCACGACGTGGAGGAGCCCAACACCGCGATCCGCCTGACCGGCCCGACGCTGTCCAACATCATGGGGACGGACCACCTCGGGCGGGACCTCTTCTCGCGGATCATCTCGGGCCTAACCGTCAGCCTGCTGGTCGCCACCGGCGCGGTGGTGATCGCGGTGGTCATCGGAGTCCCACTCGGCGCCTTCTCCGGCTACCAGGGGGGCTGGGTCGATTCGGTGATCATGCGCATCATGGACGCGATCATCGCGATGCCCGGGCGGCTGCTCGCGATCGCGCTCGTCGCCGCCGTTGGGCCGAGCGTGGGCGCGCTCTGGGTCGCCATCTCGTTCAGCTCGGTGCCGCGGTACGCGCGGCTGATCCGCGGGGGAGTCATGGCCCAGCGCGAGCGTGAGTACGTGGAGGCCGCGCGCGCGATCGGCGAGAGCTCCGGATCGACGCTGATCCGCTACGTGCTGCCGAATGCCATGGCGCCGGTGGTGGTGCAGATCACCCTGAACTTCGCCTCGGCGATCACCGCGGAGGCCTCCTTGAGCTTCCTGGGCCTCGGCCTGGTGCCGCCCACGATCAGCTGGGGTCAGATGCTCAGCGGCGCGCAGGACTACCTGGAGGTCGCGCCGTGGCTGGCCATCTTCCCCGGCCTGGCGCTGACGCTCCTCATCATGGGGTTCGTCCTGCTCGGCGACGCCCTGCGGGACCACCTCGACCCGCGCTACCACGGCCGCCGGCGCGCCCGCAAGACGGCGGCGGCCTGACCATGGCCATCCTGGACGTGCAGAACCTCACCGTCGACTTCTTGCTCGACGACGGTGGGACGCTTCGAGCGGTGGACGGCACGTCGTTCACCATCGACTCCGGCGAGGTGCTGGGGCTGGTCGGCGAGTCGGGCTCCGGCAAGAGCGTCACCGCGCTCTCGATCATGCGCCTGTTGGACTCGCAGGCCGACATCACCGCCGGGCGCATCATCTTCGACGGCGAGGACCTCGCGCAGAAGAGCGAGGCGGAGATGCGGACGATACGCGGCCAGCGCATCAGCATGATCTTCCAGGAGCCCATGACCTCCCTCAACCCCGCCTACACGGTAGGCGACCAGGTCTCCGAGGTCTTCCGCCAGCACCTGCACATGGGCTTTGGCGAGTCGAAGCGGCGCGCGATCGAGATGTTCGAGCGGGTGAAGATACCGCGGGCGAAGGACACGTACGGCAAGTTTCCGCACGAGTTCAGCGGCGGGATGCGCCAGCGCGTCATGATCGCCATCGCGCTCGCCTGCGGGCCCGACCTGCTCATCGCGGACGAGCCCACGACGGCGCTCGACGTGACCATCCAGGCGCAGGTGCTCTCCGTCATCCAGGACCTCCAGCACGACATGGGGCTCGCGCTGCTGTTCATCTCCCACGACCTCGAGGTGGTCGCGCAGATGTGCGACAAGGTCGCGGTGATGTACGGCGCCCGGCTCATGGAGGTGGGCGAATCGACGAGCCTGTTCGCCGGGCCCCGCCACCCCTACACCGACGGGCTCCTACGCTCGATCCCGCGCCGTGGACAGCCGCTGACGCCCATCGCCGGGACGATCTTCGACCTGCGCTCGCCGCCCGACGGCTGCCGCTTCCACCCACGGTGCCCGTACGCCGAGGACCGGTGCCGGCGCGAGACGCCCGAGCTGCGAGCGCTGGAGCCCGCTGGCGACGGCCGGCTGGCCGCGTGCCACTTCCCACTCGCCGGCGCGGGCGCGAAGGCCTAGGACGATGCAGACCGACGCGGGAGCAGTCCCTGGAACCACGCCCGCCGCCGACGGCGAGGCGTTCCTGCGCGTGCGCGGGCTCACCAAGCACTTCGACATCACCGGCGGGCTCGTCCCTCGGATCCTCTATGGCCGCAAGGTCGTCCACGCCGTCGAGAACGTCTCCTTCGACCTGGCGGAGGGCGAGACCCTCGGGCTCGTGGGCGAGAGCGGCTCTGGCAAGTCGACGGCGGCACGGGTGATCGCGCGGCTGATCCCCGCGACCGCCGGTGACGTTTACATCGGCGGGCACGACGTCCTGCGGGCCGGCCCGGCCGAGATGAAGGCGATCCGCAAGGACGTCCAGTTCGTCTTCCAAGACCCGTTCTCGTCGCTCAATCCACGGATGCGCATCGAGCAGCTGATCGGCCGCTCGCTCAAGATCCACTTCAACATGGGCCCGGCCGAGCGCCGCGAGCGCGTCGTCGAGCTGATGGAGCAGGTTGGGCTGCGGGCAGACCACATCTACAGATACCCGCACGAGTTCAGCGGCGGTCAGCGGCAGCGCATCGCGATCGCCCGCGCGCTGGCCTCCGAGCCGACGATGATCCTGGCCGACGAGCCCGCGTCGTCGCTCGACGTGTCGATCCAGGCCCAGGTCCTCGAGCTGCTCGACGGCCTGCGGCAGCGCCTGGGACTCACGATGATCTTCATCACGCACGACCTCAACGTGGCGGAGTTCGTGTCGGACCAGGTCGCCGTGATGTACGGCGGGCGGCTGATGGAGCAGGGCCCGACCGAGGAGGTCCTCCAGCGGCCGCTGCACCCTTACTCGCAGTCGCTGCTGGAGGCCCGGCCGCACTTCGGGGTGCGCGAGCGCCTCCGGCCGCTCGAAGGTGAGCCCGCCATCCCCATCAACCCTCCCGTCGGCTGCCCATTCGCACACCGCTGCCCCATGCGCATCGCTGCGTGCACCGAGGCCAACGTGGAGCTCGTGGAGAAGTCTCCCGGCCATAAGGTGGCCTGCATCCGCGTGTGAGAACCCACCCCGGCCATCGGGTATCATGCGCTCAGCGTAGCGCCCAGAGGGCTCGGAACGGAGGTTGGCTATGGCGACGAAGGCTGAGCTGGACACCAGGCTCGAAGCACTGCACGTGCGCATGAAGGAGAACTCCCTCGCCGGGCACTGGCAGGAGCGGCAGCGCCGCCCCGACCTCGTCCCGTGGCTCTGGGACTGGGCGACCATCCGCGACTGCCTCGAGGAGTCCGGCGAGGTCATCAAGCTCGGCGGCGTCGACGATGCGGCCAACCGGCGCACCGTCCAGCTCATCAACCCCAACCTGACGGACGCCAAGGCCACGACGCGGACGCTCCAGATGTCCGTCCAGCTCGTCAAGCCGGGGGAGGTCGCGGAGTGCCACCGCCACCGGGCCGGAGCGCTCCGGTTCGCGGTCGAGTCCACGGGCACCTACACCACCGTCGAGGGCGAGCGCATGGTCATGGAGCCCGGCGACCTCATCCTCACGCCGAACTGGAAGTGGCACGACCACACCAACGACACCGACGGCCCGGCGGTCTGGCTCGACGTGCTCGACTCACACCTCGTGGGCCACCTCGACGCGAACGGCAGGGAGAACTTCCCCGAGGGCACGACGCAGCCCATCACGAAGCCGGACGGCTACAGCCGCAAGCGCTACGGCGCCATGCGCCCGGACACCTCGGACATCGAGGACCTGGCGCTGCTGCCCTACACGTACAAGTGGGCGGACGCGAAGGCGGCGCTCGAAGAGATGGCGGAGGCAGGCGAGTCCAGCGAATACGACGGCGTGATCCTCGAATACACGAACCCGGTCACGGGCGGTCCGACGATGCCGACCATCGGCTGCTGGGTGCAGATGCTGCGCCCAGGCGAGGCCACGCGGGCGCACCGCCACACCGGCAGCACGATCTACCACACCGTCGGTGGAGCGGGCGTGACGACGGTGGGGCGCGGCTCGGAGGCCAAGGAGCTCGCCTGGGGCTCCCACGACTGCTTCTTCGTGCCGTCGTGGGGGTGGCACGAGCACCGCAACACCTCGAAGACGGAGCCGGCGTACCTCTTCTCGGTCACCGACCGCCCGGTGCTCCAGGCGCTGCACCTGCACCGCGAGGAGCGCGGCTCGGGCTGGACTTAGAGAACAAAGAAGAGGAGCGCTCAGGCGAGCGCTCCTCTTCTTTGTCAGCGGTGGTGCTGCCCCGCCTCAGTCGAGGTGGAAGAAGCGCGCCGCGTTGCCCGCGGCCATCTGCTGCGCCTCATCGGCCGGGACGTCCGCGAAGAGGCGGTCGAGGAGCTTGTCGGAGTTGGGCCAGTCCGACTCCACGTGCGGGAAGTCGCCGCCCCACAGGATGTGGTCCACGCCGATCTCATGGCGGAGCTTGACGCCCACGGGGTCGTTGAAGAAGCCCCAGTACATGTGCTCCTTGATGTACTCGCTCGGCATGCGCTTGAGTGGCTTGAGGCCGTAGAGCCGCTCCGCCCAGTGGCGGTGCCGCTCGTAGTTGTGGTCCATCTGCTCCAGGTAGATGGGTATCCAGCCAAGCTGTGCCTCGGCCCAGTAGATCTTGAGGGTGGGGAAGCGGTCGAAGACACCGCCCATGACGAGCTGCACGGCGTTGCGTGCGCTGCGGATGCCGTAACGGGCGAGCCGCTCGACGTAATCGGCCGGGCGCAGGTGCTCGGGGGGCTGCGTGGGGTACTTGAAGACCGGCCCCTTCGACGAGCTCCCCGAGAAGCTGACGTGGATGGTGAGCGGCATGTCCATCTCGACCACCGCCGCCCAGAATCGGTCGTCCTCGGGGCTCGGGTAGCTCTTCGCGGCGGGGAAGCCGTTGAGCTCGATGCTCTTGAGCCCGGCCTTCCCGCAGTACGCGAGTGCCTCCATCGCCGCTTCGAGGCCGCGCTCCGGGATGCAGCCGACGCCCAAGAGGCGGTCCGGGGCGTAGGAGCAGAAGTCCTCGACCAGCCACTCGTTGTAGGAGCGCGTCAGCGCGTTGTAGCCGTCGTCGTCCCGGATGCCCTTGCATATGTTGCGGACGCCGCCGACGCCGGGGAACATCACCTCGGCTTCGACGCCGTCGGCGTCCAGCTCCTTCACGCGCTGATCGGGGCCTCCGGTGCCGGCCATCTCGTCCCACTTGAGCCCGATGGGGTTGAAATCCTCTGGTTTGGTCCCCGCGAAGAGGTTCATGCCGCCCTGGTAGATGCCGCCTTCGACCACGAAGCCGTCGCCCCCCGTCGGCATGGTCACGCGCCGTGGCGCGAGGCCCTCGTATTTCTTGTCGACGCGGGCGGCCCACCGGTCGGGGGGCACCTCGAGGTGGGAGTCCGCCGAGATACGCGTGTAGGTCCTGGTCATGCGCCGCTCCTCTCGTCCGCCGCTGCGCAGGGTAGCCGATTCGTCGGTGGCCCGCCAGCCGAGCTTCCGCGCTTTCAACACGGGCGCCGAGCCCGTTCTCTTCCTGGCGATCGGCTGGGACAGCGAGAAGCCCAAGGCCGGTGGCGGCGCCTACGTCTACAAGAGCGTCAAGGAAGGCGGCGACCAGATCGAGTACGAGGAGGCGGTCGCGGCCTCCGGCGCACAGTGCGGGATGGGCGGGATCCGCCCGTTCTGCTCGTTCAACCCGTAAGGACCGGGACGAGACCCTTCGCGGAGCCTGTCCTGAGCGTGGCCGAAGGGCTCCGCCTTGGACGTGTTGCGGTGCTCGTGCCAGCCCAGCGACGGCACGAAGAAGCAGGCGTGCTCCCCGCGATTCTCAAGTCACAGCCGCGCCCGATCCGGCGCGGTCGCTCGCCGCTACGCCGGCACCGCGGCGATCTCCTCGAGGAGCTGCTTGATGCTCGAGTCCATCAGCTCGCGGTCCTCGGCGGTCATGTCCCTCGTGGGCCAGCGCGGGTACTCCTTGATCGGCAGTCCGCGCAGCTGGAGCCCGACGCGCGTGGTGGTCCGGCCGTACTCCCGGAGCTTCGACGTCCGCTTGGAGTGCTCCGACATCCGCGCGTGGAGGGCCTTGGCGCGAGTGTCGTCGCCGGCCTTGATCGCCGCCACGAGCGCCACCCCCACCTCGGGGACGGTGACGGGCACGCCTGCCGCGATGCTGCCGCACACGCCCTTGGGCATGCCTTCGATCAGCTGGTTCACGGGGATGAAGATGTTGAAGTCCTTGCCGAGCACGTCGAGGTACTCGACGGCCTGGTCGAGCGTGCCGGCGGCCAGCTTGGCGCCGAAGACGCCCGGGATGGCCTCCCGGAGCTTCACCATCATGGACGGTGGCGTCGGGTAGCCGGAGTACTCGGGGTTGTTGTAGAGGAACATCGGCAGCTTGCCGGCCTCGGCGACCATCTTGTGCTGCTCGATGAGCTCCCACTCGGCGCGGTCGCTGTAGTAGTAGGGACCGACCATGCCGATCGCGTCCGCGCCGGCCTGGCGGGCGTGCGTCGCGAGCTCCATGGAGGTGTAGGGGTCCACGGCGCCGACCTGGATGACGACGGGGATGCGCCCCTTGACCTGACCGAGGACGGCCTCGGCGACGGCCTTGCGCTGGTCGATGCGGCACGCGGGGCCCTGGCCCTGGGAGCCGAGCACGAAGAAGCCGTCGACGCCCTTGTCGATGTACCAGTCGGTCAGCTGCTTCTGCGTGGCGACGTCCACCTCGCCCTTGCCGTCGAAGACGGCCGGGATCGGCGCGACCAGTCCCCTGAACCGCTCGGCTACGCTGCCGGGTCCGCTTCCTGTTGCCATCTGCGTCCCTCCTGTTGCTTGAGAGCATCCGCGTCTACCGCCGGCCGCTCGTGCGAACGACGGCGCGATTATAGACCCGATCGCAAGCGCGTGTGGCGTGGTGCGGCAGAACGATCGACGCGGTGGGCCGCGGCACTACCCTGACGGGAATGGCGTGAACGTGGGCGTGGGGAACAGCGGCCGACGCAGCCGCCGTGCCCGGCCATCGGGCGGCGCATCCGAGTGACGGGGGGTGCTGGAGTGCCGCCGTTGGAGACCGGCGATCGACGCCGGCGGGCGCGGCCCGACACACGCGCGAGGAGGCAGCCGATGGAGATGCAGGTGGTCAACGAGCATGAGGTGGAAGAGGTCAAGACCGGGCGCGGCTACACGAAGTTCCTCGTGCAGCACGAGAAGGGCAAGGGACCCAACATCATGGTCCGGATCTGGGGCCCGGAGACGGATATCCCCGTCCACAGCCACGACTACGACGAGATGTTCTTCGTCCTCCGCGGCGAGGTCGAGATGGGCGACAAGACGTACGCCGAGGGATCGTGCATCTATATCCCCAAGGGCGTCCCGTACGGCCCGACCAGGGCTCCGAAGGGCGTGCACCTCCTCCGGTACGTCGAGGGCAGCCACGACTAGACGGCGACGCACCGCGAGCAGCGATGCTAACCTCCCATGGGTACGAGAGCGGGCTAGCGAAAGCACCTGAGAG
>JACZSI010000048.1 GCA_022574265.1 Chloroflexota bacterium
CACGATGAAGAACACGAGCCACACGCCCGCGGTCGCGGCGGCGGCGGCGGCGGCGTAGCCGAACAGGCGAAGCGTGCGCCGGCGCGGTTGCGCGCCCGATGCGAGGTGGTAGAGCGCCCACGGCACCATACCCAGGCCGAACGCGAAGCCGGTCATGTGGTGCGCGAGCAGGCTGCCGCCCAGCAGCACGCCGCTCCAGACCGCTGCACGCCGCTCCCCCGTCCGGATCGCGCGCTCGGCCATGAGGAAGCCGGCGACCCCGAACGGGAGCGCGACCACGGTCGAGAACCACCCGAAGATGCCCAGCGAGACGAACATGGGGTACGACAGGAGGGAAAGGAAGCCCGCGAAGACGGCCGTCGACCGCCGGAGCTCGAACTCAAGAGCAAGGCCGTAGACGGAGAGGGCTAAGCCAACATAAGCCAAAAACACTACGATCCGGAAGGAGATCTCGATCGGGATGGGCGAGAGCGCGGACAGCAGGCCGATCGCGCCGTAGGCGAGCGGTGGATACGCCTGGAGGTAGGGCCAGCCGCCGTACCAGTAGGGGTCGATCAGGACGGAATCGAGCTTCCCGGTCAGGGCGAGCTCGGTCACCCATCCGAGGTGCAGGAACGTCGGCGAATCCACGCCCGGCGGCGTGCCCGGACCGAACATCGGCCACATGAGCGCCGTGACCGCGGCGACGTAGAGTCCGGCCGCAGGTCCGTGCGCTTGCCCCAGAGCGCGCATGGTCGGCCATCGCGCCAGGAACCAGCGCCGCGCATCGCTCAGCCGTAGCGCCTTGAGCGAGCGCCAGGACCCATCAAGCCGCGCTTGGAGGGCCCAGAGCGCCGGGCGGACGGGCGCGCGAAGCCGGGTGAGCGAGAGGCGGCCTTCGCGCGGGCCTTCAGGCACCGGACGGCGGCTCGGGGGCGGCCTCGGCCTCCATCCGGCGACGGCGGCGGCGCGCGGCGGAGCGCGACTCGCGGGCCGAGGTGTAGTCGTCGAGCGCGCCGTGGAGGTCGGCAGAGCGCGGGCGCCTCCACCAGACCAGCGCGAGGACGGAGGCGACCGCCAGCAGCGTGGAGAGGATCTGCGCCGTGGGGACGTCGCCGATCCTCCAGTTGTCGGTCCTGAGGAACTCCAGGACGAACCGCTCGGCCGGATACCAGATGAAGTACATGAGGAGCACGTCGCCCACCCGGAGCCGGTGGGCAAGCCGTCGTGCTAGGTAGAGCAAAACGGCGACGCCGAGGAAGCTCAGCAGCGACTCGTAGAGGAACAGCGGGTGGAAGTGCGTGTCGCTCAAGTACTGGAACGGGCGATTGGCGGCGTCGATCGGGATGCCCCACGGCAGGTCCGTCGGCGGGCCGAAGAGCTCCTGGTTGAAGAAGTTGCCCCAGCGGCCGATCCCCTGGCCCAGCAGGAAGGCGGGGGCAGCGATATCGAACCAGCGGAGCACGTTCATGGGCTTGGCGCCCGGCTTCCCCGCCCTGGCGCCGCGGTTGACCCACCAGACGTATGCGGCCAGCGCGAGCGCGGAGCCAGCGACGGCTCCGAAGATGCCGATGCCGCCGTTCCAGATGTAGAAGACGGTGACCGGATCGTGGACGTAGACCTCGTTCCAACGGTCTATGACGTGGTAGGTGCGCGCGCCGATCAGCCCGGCCACGGCGCCCAGCACGGCGATGTTGACGACGTGCTCGGGGTCCTCGCCCAGGCGCTTGGCCTCGCGCTGCGCGAGCACGATCCCCGCCAGCAGGCCGCTGAGGATCATCACCGAATACCAACGGAGCTCGAACGCTCCGATGGACAGTCCGTGCATGGTCAGCTCGAAGTTCATGGGACGGCCATTATACCGGGGGCGGGAGCGCGGAACCCGTATCCCCGGCAGCGAAAGCGGCCCGCCTGGGGCGGGCCGCTCGTGAGCCGATGGTCAAGGGTGCTCCGGCCGTGCGTTCTCAGGTGGTCTTCCCCAGCCGATACATGCGGGTGCCGCACACCGGGCACTTCCCCTCCGTGGCGGGCCGGCCGTTCTTCATCCTGACTTCTCTCGCTTCCGCGATCATGCGTTCCTCTCGGCACTTCATGCAGTAGCCCTTCACGGGGAGCCCTCCTCACTGAGCGTTGGGGGTGCGGTTTCGAGACCGGCGCCGTAACTCAAATGCTAGAGAGTACGCGGGCCTCGGTCAATAGGAAAACAGCGGACTTAGCCGCGATCCATGGGCTCTTTCAGCGGATACCGATATGGTGCCGCGTAAATCATCGCGTAAACCCAGTATGGTCCTTGAATCCGTCCGAAAAACGGCAAGCCAGCAAACTGTTCGAGGCCAGCACCTGCCACCGCCCGCATGACGGCCTGACGCAAACTCATGAGGGCCACTTCGAACTGCCGCCCCCGGCGGGTGCCCCCGGCCCCGCTGTCATTCCGAGGAGGCCCGCAGGACGACGAGGAATCTCTCACGCGCGCCCCGAGAGATTCCTCGCTCCGCTCGGAATGACAGGGCGGCAAGCTTCGTTCGGAGGTACCCTCCTTTGACACCCACCGGGCGCCTCCCTATAGTCTCGAACAGTCTTGGGCGACTCCCCTTCCACCGCGAGGTGACGCAGGCCGTGGGCGTTCTCTCCTCCCAGCAGATACGGGCCATGCTCGCACCTCCCCACCCGCTCGTCTCCGGCGTGATTGACCTGGACGAGCAGCTCCAGGCGAACGGCATCGACTTGACGCTGCGGGCCGTCGGCACGTTCACGGGCGGCGGCCGCCTCGGCACGGGCGATGACCGCGTGCTGCCTGAGACCGATGACTTGGATTTCGACGCGGTCGGGCTCGTGAAGCTCGCCCCAGGGCCGTATCTCGCGCGGCTGAACGAGGTCGTCTCGCTGCCGCCCGGCGTGATGGCGATCGCCCGGCCCCGCTCAAGCCTGCTGCGCATGGGCGTGTCGGTGCACAACGCGGTGTGGGATGCGGGTTACTCGGGCCGCTCGCAGGTGCTCATCGTCGTCCACAACCCGGCCGGCATCGAGCTGGGCCGCGACGCGCGTATCGTGCAGATGGTGTTCATGACGCTCGACGCCGCCACCGAGAAGCCGTACGCGGGCACCTATCAGCACGAAGCGATCGAGCAGCCGGGGCCATGACCACGAGCCCGCCCAAGGCGCCGGACGTCGTCATCGCCGGGGGCGGCGTCATCGGCTGCGCCACCGCGTACTTCCTCGCCGCGGAGCACGGGCTGCGCGTGGTGGTGATCGAGCGCGACGGCATCGCGAGCGGGGCATCGGGCGGCGCGGCGGGCGAGCTGGGCGCGGGCGGCCGCCACCACTTCTCCGAGGCATACACGCGCTTCCTCATGCGGGGCATCGAGCTCCACCGGGAGCTGGGGCCCGCCCTGCGCGAGGAGTCCGGGGTCGACTACCTCCTGGGAGAGATACCCCTGCTGCGCCCGGCCTTCGACGAGGCCGAGGCTGACGCGCTCCGCGAGCAGATGCGCTGGCAGCGCGAGATCGGCATCGAGATGGAGTGGCTGGACGCAGAGGCCGTGCGCGGGCTCGGGACCTGGCTCGCGCCGGAGGCCGTGGGCGCGACGGCCACGGCCGAGCTCCAGCTCGAGGCCTACCCGTTCGCGCTGGCGGTTGCCCAGGCGGCCGAGCACCACGGCGTCGAGATCCGCTCCGGCGAGGTGACGGGCGTCCTGCGCGATGGCGACCGCGCCGTGGGCGTGCGGGTCGGCGGCGAGGAGCTGGCAGCGGGAGCGGTGGTCATCGCCACCGGGCCTTGGGCCGTCCATGCCGGCGCGTGGATGGGCATCGAGGTGCCGGTGAGCCCGCTGCGTGGACAGATCGTGCACCTCGCGCCGCCTGAGGGCACACCGATGCCGAGCTACGGGATATCCCACGAGACCGCCTACGTGCGGCCGAAGGCGGGCGGCGACCTGCTGGCGGGCACGACGCAGGAGCTCGCAGGCTTCGACCGCCAACCGACGGCCGAGGCGCAGGACGGCATCATGGAGGCGGTCGTGCGGCTGGCACCGGCGCTCATCGACGCGCCGATACGCGATCTGACCGCGTGTCTGCGCCCCTCCACGCCCGACGGCCTGCCGATCATCGGCGCGGTGGATGGCTGGCGGGACCTCTATCTCTCGACCGGCCACCAATTCAAGGGCGTCACGCTGGCCCTCGTCTCCGGCCGGTCTCTGGCACAGCTCATGACGGGCGAGACGCCGGACGTGGCGCTGGACGACTACTCGCTCGCACGCTTCGCCGGCGCCGCCTAGGCCTCGCCGTGCCGCCCAACGACCTCACGCTCGCCACCGCATCGGAGCTCGCTGAGCTGGTCCGCGCGAAAAGCGTGTCTCCGGTGGAGGTCACCGCGCACTTCCTCGACCGCATCGCCGCCCACGACGGCGAGCTCAACGCCTTCATCACCGTCGCCGCCGAGGAGGCGATGGCACAGGCACACCGCGCCGAGGAGGCGGTGATCGCGGGCGAGCCGCTGGGGCCGCTGCACGGCGTGCCCATCGGCATCAAGGACCTCGACGCGACCAAGGGGCTCCGCACGACGTACGGCTCGATGCTCATGCGCGACTTCGTCCCCGACCACGACGAGATCGCGGTCGAGCGCATCCGCGCGGCGGGCGCCATCATCGTCGGCAAGACGAACACGCCCGACTACGGATGGAAGGGGACGACCGAGAACCTGCTGACGGGACCGTGCGCCAACCCCTGGGACACGACGCGGACCTCGGGCGGATCGAGCGGCGGGTCGGCATCCGCGGTCGCGGCGCACCTCGTGCCCATCGCGAACGGGAGCGACGCCGGCGGCTCGATCCGCATCCCGTCCAGCTACTGCGGCGTCTACGGCATCAAGCCGACGTACGGACGCGTCCCGCGGCTCCTCCCGCCCGGTGCCTGGCGGCCGCTCTCGCAGGGAGGCCCGCTCGCCTCCAACGTCCGCGACGCCGCCGTGCTGCTGTCCGTGCTCGCCGGCCCGGACCCCCGCGACCCAACGTCCATCCGCTCGGTGCCCCCGTCGTATGAAGACGCGCTGGCCGACCTCTCGCTCGGAGGGCTGCGGATCGCGTGGAGTCCAGCGATGGACGACCAGCCGGTGGACCCGGAGGTCCGGGACGCCACGGCCGCAGCCGCGCGCGCGTTCGAGGCGCTCGGCGCGGCGGTCGACGAGGCGGCGCCGGACGTGACCACGAGCGACGCCGTCTGGATGTACGCGACGCTCTCTCTGACGGGCCTGGTCGCCAGACTCGGCCCAACCATCGACGAGGGGAAGGCCGACATGATGCCCCCGCGGCTGCTCGAGTGGGTGTCCGAGGCCATCGCCTGGCCCGCGACCCGGCACGCCGAGGCGCTCGGTAAGCTGGAGTGGCACCGGCGGCGCTTCGACGACTTCTTCGAGTCCTACGACCTGCTCCTGCTGCCGACGATGGCGACGACCGCGTTCCCCATCGAGCAGAACCCGCGCTCGATCGACGGCCGCTCCGTCCACCCGAGCTGGGGGTTCACGCCCTTCTGCCACCACGCGAACCTGACCGGCCGGCCCGCGGCCAGCATCCCGTGCGGCTTCGACGCCGACGGCCTGCCCATCGGGCTCCAGATCGTGGGGCAGCTGGGGGATGAGGTGACCGTGCTGCGGGCATCCGCCGCCTACGAGGCAGCGCACCCCTGGGCCGGCCGCCAGCCCGCCAAGTTCCCGTAGGCGGCTTGCCTCAAAACCTCCCCCATGCGCCTCCACGGCACATCCGGCCATCCCCTGTTCCGCGTTCCCCCTCGGGGTGTGCAGAGGGGCAGAGCCCCTCTGCCGGGGGCACGGGGGTGTCCCCCGTATCTGGCTTTATCTCCCCCTTCCTGGCGAGGAAGGGGGACGGGGGGATGGTCGAAAGGATCGTGGAGCACCGACGACGGGCCGGAGTGAGGTGTGCGTGCAACTCCTGAGGCAGGGCCCACCCAACGCGGTGCTACACTTGGCCCGCGACGAGCGGCTTTTGTAGCGGAGGGAGGCTGGCCATGCACCTGGACCACACCATCGTCCCCGCCAAGGACAAAGAGGCCTCGGCCCGGTTCTTCGCGCGCATCATGGGGCTCTCCTACGAGGGGACGAAGGGGCACTTCGCGCCGGTGCGCGTCGGCGATGGGCTGACGATGGACTTCGACGACCGCGATACGTTCGAGTCCCACCACTACGCGTTCCACATCACGGAGGCGGAGTTCGACTCGATCTTCGAGCGCGTGAAGGAAGAGGGGCTCACGTACGGCAGCGGGCCCGGCTCCCACGAGAACATGGAGATCAACGAGCGAAGGGGCGGGCGCGGCTTCTACTTCGAGGACCCGAACGGCCACCTCTACGAGGTGCTGACGGTCTCCTAGCGGAACTCGACCGGCCCAGCGAGGACGGGCTGCCCCGTCGGCGTTGGCTCGCCTCCCGCGGGCGCGATGTTGACGCTCACCCAGTTGACGTTGACGTCGCCCCCCGGAAAGTCCACGCGAACGAGCGCGTAGCCGCTCTTGTCGACGGCGAAGACCGCGATGCTGAACGCCGACTCGTCCGACTCCCATACCCAGGCCTGATATGCCTGCGACGATCCGAGCGGCCGCAGGAACAGCGTCATCAGAAGCTGTCCGCCGTCCGGGTCGGCGATCAGCATGCCGCGGGCGGGCTTGGCGGAAGGCTCGGGCGTCGCCATCGCCCACATGCGCGTCAGCGACGTGCTCTCGTGCGCGACGAAGTACGTGAGCTCCTGCTGGCTGATCAGCTTGGCCTCCGTGTCGGCCGCCGTCTCCTGGAGCACTGCCATCTCATCGAGCTGGCCGTCGAGCATGGCCTGCGTCGCGGCAGCCGACGCGGTGAGCGTCGCCATGTCCTCGCGCTGGCCGTCGAGGTTCGCCTCCGTCGCCGCGGCGGACGCCGAGAGGCCCTCCATCTCGGCCTCGAGGTCGTTGACGCGGGACGACTGCGCCATGGCCAGCCCCCCCAGCCCCACGAAGACGAGCACGGAAGCGGCGGCGGCGGCCGCCCATAGCCCGCGGAACGCCGGACGCGGGGTCTCGCGCCGGCCTCGTTCCGTCGCGAGCCGGGCGGGGCCCTGGGCTCCCGCGGCGGCCATGATGCGGTCCCGGAGGTCGAGCGATGGGAGCAGGACGACCTGCGACTCGGCCAGCTGCGCGAAGCCTTCGAGGTAGCCGGCGAGGGCGGCGCGGTAGCGTGGGCTCTCGGCGAGCGCGCGTTCGACGAGCTTACGCTCGTCCGCATCGAGCGCGTTCAGCGCGTAGGCGGGGAGCAGCTCCTCGATCGAGTCTTGGGGCGAGCCTCCGGGTCCCTGGACCATCAGGCCTCCTCGCTAGTGGGTTGGGCCAGTATCCGCCGCAGCCGGATCAGGCCGAGACGCAGCCGTGTCTTCACCGTCCCCAGCGGGACGTCCGTGCGCTCCGCTATCTCCCGCTGCGTCGCGCCCTGGAGGTACGCCATCATGACGGCCTCCCGCTGCTCCGGCGGGAGCAGCTTGAGCGCCTCGGCCGCGGCGCCGAACAGCACCGCTGTCACCGCCTGGTCGGCGGTATCGCCCTGGGAGACGAGGCCGAGGCTCGGGTCCTCGGGCGTCTTGTCCGCGCTCCGCAGGGAGGCCCGCCGCCGCTTCCTCAGCTCGTCCACGATCCGGTTGTGCGCGAGGTGGAGGAACCAGTGCCGGAACTCCCCACGCGCGGGATCGAATCGGTCCGCCCGCGTCCAGAGGGCCACGAAGACCTCTTGCGTCACGTCCTCGGCCGTGGCGTAGTCCCGCAGGATGCTGTAGGACATGCCGAAGACGGGCTGGCTGTACCGGGCGTACAGCTCCTCCAGTGCCTCGGCGTCGCCGTTGGACACGCGAGCGGTCAGGTCGGCGTCCGTCGGTGGGAAGGAGTCCACGGGTGACCCTTTCGTGGCGGACAGCGGGGCCGCACCCCTCTCTTTGGATTACGCGCGCGGCCCAGCTTCGGTTTGGGGTGCCCCTTTTTACCATGACGGCCGTAACCCCGTCCACCTGGCGGCCAAGCCCACGCTCTGGTCCTCGGCCGGCGCCAACATGCTCGGTCATCCTGAACGAAGTGAAGGATCTCGCCCCAGCGTACGGCTACGAGATCCTTCGTCTGCCTCCGGCATCCTCAGGATGACACCCCCCCTTTGCCAACGTGCCTCCGTCATCCTAAGGAGAGTAGTATCCGTGGCCGTAGCACGACGCTCGCGAGGAGGCAACCGATGACGACGAATGCCGGTCTCCGGCCCGATCCCGACCCCGCGTTCGCGGACTGGGCGCTGCCCACGTTCTCGCTCGCGGAGCGTGAGCTGCGGTGGGGCCGCGTGCGCGAGCTGATGCGGCGCGACGGCATCGACTGCGTCGTGGGGCTCAACAGCACCGGGACGCACAACCGCAACCAGGCCGACGTCCGCTACCTGACGCAGATCGGGAACAACTGCGACGAGGTCGCGGTCTGCTTCCCCATCGACGGGAAGGTCACGGCGATCACGAACCGCGGCGGGTATTGGGCGGCGGGCGACTGGATCGGCGAGACGATGCGCTCGGGCCGCGCCTGGTCCCGCAGCCTGGCCGACTGCCTCAAGGAGGCGGGGATGGAGCGCGCGACCATCGGCGTCTGCGGACTGACGCCCGGCCTCTACTCCGTGGTCCGCCAGCCCGACGGGTACGCCGGCTACACCGCCGTGAACAACATGCGCGAAGCGCTGCCGGACGCGACGTTCGTGAGTGCCTCGGACCTGATGGGCGAGGCGCGCTTCGTGAAGAGCGCCGAGGAGATCGAGGTGCTGCGCCACAGCACCGAGCTCGCGGAGCTTGCGTGGGCGGCGATGATCGAGACGTCGCGCGTCGGGGTCTTCGAGCCTGAGATCATGGCGAACATGATCCAGGCCGAGATCGCGGCTGGGGGCAGCATGCCGCTGATGCTCGGCTGGTACTCCGGCCCGTTCGGTGGCGGGTACCACCGCATCGAGCAGCCGGTCCACCGCCGGATGCGGAGCGGAGACTTCCTGGCGGTGGAGATCGAGGGCCGCTGGGCCGGCTACGTGACGCAGATCGACCAGTCCATCACCTTCGGCGACGTCCCCAGCTGGGCCGCCGACGCGTATGCCGTCGCGGTCGAGTGCACGAACGACATCATCGACGCGCTCAAGCCGGGCGCGACGTTCGGCGAGCTCCAGGCGGCCGCGCGGAAGGTCAACCGCCACGACGGCTACGAGGGAGCGATGACGCTCCACGGCCGCGGCCTCGGCGACGACGGACCGCTCATCACGAACCAGTCGCAGCCGGCGGTCCAGGACATCCCTGTCCTCGAAGGCAACGTCTTCGTCGTCAAGCCGAGCATCCGCTACAAGGGCCAGGGGGACGTCGGCCACGTGGGGGAAGCGGTCGCCGTGACGGCGACGGGTGCCGAGCGCCTTGGTGTGCGGGACTACGCCGCCTACGTCCACGTGGACTAGCGCGGGGTCTGGGGCCGGATGAGCGAGGAGCCGAGGGCAGAAGCCAACAGCGAGGCCGCGCCCGCACAAGCGGCGGGCCGTTCGCAAGGCTATCTCCAGCTGTTCCTGTCGCTCCACCTGCCGGCCGTCGCGATCGGCCTGGGCACCGGCATGGCCACGCCGGTGCTGCCGTTGTTCGCCAAGTCCTTCGACGTCAGCGTCGGCGTTGCCGCGCTCGTGTTCGTGGCCACGATGGCCGGCGGGTTCGCGGCGAGCCTTCCTGCCGGGTATGCCATCGACCGCTTCGGACGCCGGAAAGTCCTGCTTGCCGGGCCCGTGATCGCCGCGGGCGCCGCCTTCTTGGTGGCGACGTCCGACTCGTTCACGCAGCTGCTCATCTACCGCTTCATCGGCGGCTGGGGGCAGCAGATGTGGACGGTCAGCCGCCTGACGGTCATCGCCGACACGGGCTCCGACCGCTCGCGCGCCCGGCAGATCACGAGCATGTTCGGCATCCAGCGCGTCGGCATGCTGTCGGGCCCGCTGGCCGGCGGACTCCTTGCCGCCGCCTTCGGGCTGCGGGTGCCCTTCGTCGTCCAAGGCGTCGTCACCCTGCTCGCGGTCATCCCCAGCTTCTTCGTCGTCCGCGAGACGGCGCCCGGGCACTCCGCCGCGGCCGGGCCGCGGGCCGATGCAGCGCCGGAGCAGCAGGAGTACTCGTGGCGCTCGTTGCTGCGGCCGCCCATCCCTGCGCTGTTCAGCGCGCAATACCTGGCGACGACGGCCCGCGGCGCCACCCTCGGCGGTGGCGTGCTGTTCCTGTTCGCGGCCTACGCCTACGACAGCGGGCCCGCGGAGCTGGGCATCCTGAGCAGCGCGATGGCGGTCGTTGGCATCCCCATCACGCTGGCCGCGGGCTATCTGATGGACCGCTTCGGCCGGATGGTGACCATCGTGCCGGGGCAGGCGCTGATGGGTGCGGGCATGGTCTTTCTCGCGGTCGTCGCCATAGCCCCGCTGTCCTTCACGGCGTTCGTGATCGGCTTCGTCTGGGTCCACGTCGTCAACAGCATGCTGTCCGGCTCGATGCAGGTCCTGGGCTCCGACATCGCTCCGGCGCACGCACGCGGGCGGTTCTTCGGCGCCGGACGCATGGTGAGCCAGGCCGGCTTCATGTCCGCGCCGCTCAGCTTCGCGGTGCTGACCGGCATCTCCGGGTTCGGGGCCGCGTTCTTCTTCCTCGCCGGCGCCGGTGGTGTATCCGCGCTGCTCCTGGCGTTCGTCGTCAAGGAGACGCTCGCCAAGCGGTAGCGCGCCATCGGGCCCCGCAGTACCATCGTCAGGGCACACGACCGGCAGGAGAAGCAGCACGATGGCAGAGATCGCCCTGGGCGGCGCGATGAGTGGCACGGGCCTTGAGATGAGCGTCGTGGACTACGTGCCGTGCTATCGTACCGAGGCTGGCAACGGCTGCGCCATGGGCTTCGCCGAGTGGCTCGGCTAGCAGACGTACCCCAGTAGGACAGGAGGCCCCCATGCTGACGGAAGCGCAGACCGACCGGCTGACGAAGGTTGGGCCCGGCACGCCGATGGGCGAGCTGATGCGCCGCTACTGGCAGCCCATCGCGGGCTACTCCGAGCTGTCGGCGAACCCCACCAAGGCCATCCGCCTGCTCGGCGAGGACCTGGTGCTCTACAAGGACCGCTCGGGCAAGCTCGGGCTCCTCGAGGCCTCGTGCGCGCACCGGCGCGTGCACCTGCTCTACGGCATCCCCGAGGACAACGGCCTCCGCTGTCCCTACCACGGCTGGCTCTACGACTCAACCGGCCAGTGCCTGGAGATGCCGG
>JACZSI010000049.1 GCA_022574265.1 Chloroflexota bacterium
AGGGCACCGACTCGGCGGTGCGTGCCGCGATACGCATCGTCAAGGAGGGAGGCGCGGACCTCGTCAAGCTCGACGGCGCCGCCGACTTCCCCGACGCGGTCCGGGCGATCGTCCGCGCCGGCATCCCGGTGTTCGGGCAGCTCGGCATCTCGCCGCAGACCGCCGCGCGCCACGGGGGCATCGGCGTCGCCGGGACCGAGCTCGCCCTCCAGCTCAAGGACGAGCTCGTGCGCGGCGCGAAGCTGCTGGAGGAGTGCGGCGCCTCCATCCTCGACTTCCAGAACAGCGGCCCCGTCGCGGGCGCCGAGGTGGTCGGCGCGGTGTCGGTCCCGGTGATCGGCGGCGTGGGCGGCGGCCCGTGGCTGGACGGCCGGATCAGGGTGGCGTGGGCGGCGGCCGGCTACATGGCGGGAGCGCTCGACGACGACGGCGAGCGCTACGCGAACGTCGCCCGCACCGCGCTCGATGCCATCACGGCGTACGCCGACGATGTGCGCGAGGGGCGCGACATCAAGGGCGCGCCGATACCGCCGCTGCGGGCGTAAAGAGGTCCTCCGAGCACAGGTGCCTGTGAGAAGCCCCGGACGAGCGGTCGAGAGCCGTCCCCCGTTCGTGCTGAGGCTCTCGAAGCATGTCCTGAGCTTCGTCGAAGGGTACGAACGAGCGCTCGCCCGCTCGCTACCGTACTCCTCGACAAGCCCTCTCTCGCCCTTCGAGAGCCTCAGGACGAGCGGACTGGAGCCGACCGCGGAGCGTGGTGCCCCTGACGTCCCCCAGGCGGCTACTCCCAGGCGCGGTTGTCGACGACCCCCTCGAACGTGGCGCCTTCGATGACCATGTCCCACTTCCGCGTCCACTCGTAGGTGTCGTCCCACCGCTCGCGGGTGTACGGCTGCGGCGGCGCGTGGAGCAGCCCCCAGGTCCGGAACTCGCTCTCGTCGATCAGGCCGCCCGTCTCGGCGACGAAGTAATGGATGTATGGCGACGGGTCCTTCTCGAGGACCTCGACCGCCCGGGTCTGAGCACGGAACATGGCGGCCAGCGTCGCGGCGTCCAGCTCGTCGCCGGCGGCCTCGCTGCGGCTGGAGTGCGACTCGATGAGGATGCGCAGCCCCTGCTTCTGAGCCACGCTGATCCAGGGCTCCATGAGGCTTACCGCCGCCACCTCTCCCTTGCGCATGGCCTCGATGCGCTGGGGCATCGTCCCTGCGCCGGTCGTCTTGATGTGCTCCATGTCCAGGAAGCCTTCCAACATCTTCAGCGTCGTGAAGTTGGAGCCGTTGAACGGCGTGACCGCGATGGGCTTGTCCTTCAGCTGCTCCGGCTCGTAGATGCCGGAGTCCGGCGCCACGACGATCGCGAAGGAGGACATCGAAGCGCCGAGGGCCACGATCTTCCGTGGGCGCAAGCCCTGTGCCTCGCACTCGACGGCCCGCTTCATGATGCCCCATTCGCACATGCGGTACAGGTCGATCCCGCCTTCGTTGTAGACCGCGTCGAGGGGGCGGTCGAAGATGCCGTCCCACTTCGCCTCGTGCGAGGTGGTGACCTGCGCCATGCCCGGCGTGGTCACGAAGTCGATGTCCAGCCCCTCGTCTTTGAAGAAGCCTTCGTCCCGAGCGACGAGCACGGGGAGGTCGTGGATCGCGTTCATGATCGCGAGCTGTACCTTCTGCTGGGTGGCCATTGCGGGTCCCTCCTTGCGGCGTCTTGGTACCGCCGCCGAATCCCGGTGATTCTATCAGGCTTCAGCCCTTGAGCTTCAGCGTGCTCGGCTCGAATACCTCTTCGACGTCGACCTTCCGTGGGATGATCTGCTGGTCGACCGTGTATCCGAGGAACGTCTCGAGCGTCTTGCGGTTCGCTTCGATCCCATACGGCAGGAGGTCGTCGCCGACGATGCTGCGCGTGCGCGCCTGAACGTCATCGTCGTCGGGTCCGTCCGCCGCGAGGTGCTCCATGTACTTGGCCTTCGCCGCCTTGAACAGCCCGAACAGCTCCTCGCCGAGCCCCGGGTTCGCCGCCAGCACCTCGTTCTTGACGACGAGCGTGTGGTTGATGGGATAGACGCCGTCTTCGCCGAAGCGTTTCGCGGCAGCCTCGGCCGGGTCCGGGACGATCGACTGCACGTCGGGCGACTTGGAAACGGCGACCGCCGCGTCGATCTCCCCGGCGTCCAGCATCCGGGCGAGGTCGCCGTCGCCCGGGTCGGACACGACGTAGGACGGCGCCTTGTACGCCTCGACGTGCTCGTCGCCCGCGACGACCCACGTGACCTTGGTGAGGTCGACGTCGTACTGCGAGGCGAGGATGCCCCGTGCCCACACGCCGGTCGTGACCGTGTAGCCCCGGACGCCGACCCGGCGCCCTTCGAGGTCCTTGGGGCTCGTGATCCCCGACTTCTTGCTGTAGACGAGGGAGCCGTGGTGGAAGGCCCGCACCAAGAAGATGGGGATGGCCGTGATGGGTACCCCGTAGGCCCGCGCGCACAGATACGTGGAGAACGCCATCTCCGAGACGTCGAACTCCAGGCCGCGTATCATGCGCCGGAACGCGTTGATGATGACGGGGACGTCGACGTGCTCGAACGCGATCGCCTCGGAAGTGACCGAGCCGTCCTTCAGCGGCATCGTGTGGCCGTAGTTGCCGGTCGCGGTCTTCAGCGTCAGTGGCGCCATTGGGGTCTCCCTTCGCCGGATGTGACCGGACCGCCGCCAGCGGTAAGATAGTCTTCACCCCGGCCCGCGTCCACCGCCCGCCCTCCTCATGCGCGCGAGGGCATCCGGGCGGGGACACGCCCGGTCTACAGGAGGTTCGAGAGTCCATGGCGGAACAAGAAGGCGGCCTCGCTGGTCCGCCCATCAACGCTGCCTTCGCCGCGGCGCTCGACGACGTCGTCGCGGCTGCCCGCCTTGGCCACAAGCCCGAGGCCACGCTGTTCAACCCGCCCGACGAGTGGATCGTCGGCCAGATGCAGGTCTTCGACGAGCGTGGCTCCGCGGACCGCGAGCGGATCATCGGGGAGCGCGACGCCGTCCGCGCCGAGGGCGATGCGGCGAACGCGCAGGGCAAGGCAGCCGCGCGCTCGGGGCCGGAGACCGTCGTCCGGCTGGACTCGGGTGGGCTGGCGTTCTACAGCCAGCTCGGCGTGGCGCGGCGCCCCGACCTGACGCAGTACTTCATCGACGGCTTCCTCGCGAACCGCGACGCGCTCGCGTTCAGCGAAGCGAGCCAGGCGCTCTTCGCCGACGTGCTGCCGTACCTGACCCGCAAGCTCACCGGCTGCTTCGCCTCCGGCGAGACCGTCGTTCAGTCCGACCGCAGCATCTGCGACGTCCCCGGACGCTCGTTCCACGCGCGCCAGCTCGTGGTGGGCACGCGCTACATGCAGCTGCCGTACATGTGGCGGCAGCTCACGTTCCCGATGTCCGAGGCCGCGCAGTCGGAGGAGCCGGACATCATCGAGCTGTCGGTCCCCCGCTGGCTCGAAGACCTCGGCCTGCCGGACGACCTGAAGGCCAGGGTGGCGGACGCCGGCCTGAACCAGCTCGTGTTCAAGGCGCCGACGCGGGGCCTCTCGCTGCACCTCGGCTTCGACTACGCCGGCGAGCACAAGATGGGCCCCTTGAGCATCGCCATGGCCAAGGTCAAGGAGGCCAACGGCCTCGCCCTCCAGGCCGCGCTCAGCGTCGCCCGCGCCAAGACGATCGACGGCCGCATGGAGAACTCCGCCGTCATCACCGCGGGGCCGTCGCTGCACGGCAAGAGCACGCTCACCATCATGATCGAGCTCAAGAACAGCGAGCTCGCCGGGCTGCTTGGATTGAAGGCGGACCCCGAAGAGGGGGTCTACCCGATGAACGACGACATCGTCCTGATCCAGCCGCTGCCCGAGCCGATCGAGACGACGCGCGGCGGCCACCGGCTGCGTATCTCCCACGGCATCGACGGCACCGAGAACAACTTCTACGCGGTGCCCTCCGGCCTCACGAAGGAAGCCGACCCCATCACGCACGACGTGCTCCGCGGCACGCCGGGGGCGCCGAACGCCCACGAGACGCTCGAGAACGTCGTCGTCGACCTCGAGACCGGCGCGCCCGACTTCCTCCAGAACCCGACCCGCAACATGCGCATGATCCTCTCGCGCCAGGGCTTGCTCGCCCGCAAGGGGGCGCAGGACGTGCTCAAGAACGTCACGGGCGGCCGTCTGACCGACGCCGTGCACGTGCCGATGGAGGACATGGACCGCGTGCTCTGGCAGGGCGTCATGCGCCAGAACACCGTCGTGCCGCCGCTGCGGCGCCTGCGCCTCGAGCAGTACGTCCGCGTGCTGATGTACGGCGAGGCGGTGCAGATGGGCGCGGCGGCCGGCGCCATCGGCCGGCCCTACGTCGAATACTTCTCGGACCCGTTCATCATCGGCCTGGAAGACGAGAACGCCAACGTCCTGGGCTACATCCTCCATCAGCTCGAGCGCGGGGGGCTCCGGCAGGAGTTCTACGCGTTCAACACCGGCGGCGTCGGCGCCGATACCAACGCGGAAGCCTCCGGGCCGCGCTACAAGAAGATACCGCGCGAGCTGACGCTGATGCTCCAGGAGGCCATCCTCCGCGACGCCGTGCGCTTCGAATACGACGCGATCATGGGCGCCGAGGTCGCCGTGTCCATCGTCGACGCCAAGGGCCGGGAGGTCCTCGACCTGCGCGATGGGTGGCTCCCCAGCCGCATCTACGACGACGCGGACTACCGCGAGCGGGTCGTCGGCCTGCGCCGCCGGCGCTACTACGGCCAGGACAGCGCCGACAAGGCGGGCATCCTGCGCTACACGAAGGTGACGGACACGCTCATCGACCTCGCGGACATCCCCGCGCCCAACGACGAGCGCGAGCTGGCCTGGCTCCTGTCGTTCTACTGGCACGTGGACCGCACGTACGACTCGCTCGCGGAGCTCACCGGGCACCGGGCCGAGGGCATCAAGCCGTCGCCCCACCTGCTCCGCGCGCTGCGCCACATGCACGACGCGGGCGTGAGCGGCGGGCTGAAGCTTTCAGGAGATGCCAAGAGCGCGCTTGCGGCGCTGGGCATCTAGCCGCACAGCACACGAGGTGAGTAGCGAATGATCATCGACATCCACGGCCACTACACGACGGTCCCCGCGCCCCTGGTCGCCTACCGGGGGCTGCAGATCTCGGACATGGCGAACCCCAAGAAGGGCGTGGTCAAGGTCAGCGACGACGAGATACGGGAGTCGCTCGAGGGCGGGCAGCTCAAGAAGCAGCGCGAGCGCGGCACGGACGTGATGTTCTTCTCGCCGCGCGCCTCATCGATGGCCCACCACTTCGGCGACGCGCGCATCAGCCGGTACTGGACCGAGCACTGCAACGACCTCATCGCCCGCGTCTGCGAGATCTACCCGGACAACTTCATCGGCGTCTGCCAGCTCCCGCAGACCCCCGGCGTCTCGCCCGCCAACTGCGTCGCGGAGCTCGAGCGCTGCGTGAACGAGCTGGGCTTCGTGGGCTGCGTGCTCAACCCCGACCCCAGCGGCGGCTTCTGGACCGACCCACCCATGAGCGACCGTGAGTGGTGGTACCCGCTCTACGAGAAGCTGATCGAGCTCGACGTCCCCGCGATGATCCACGTCAGCGCCACGTGCAACCCCAACTTCCACAGCACGTCCTCCCACTACATGACCGCCGATTCCACGGTCATCGCGCAGCTGCATCAGTCCTCCGTGTTCAAGGACCTGCCGGGCCTCAAGATCGTCGTGCCGCACGGCGGGGGCGCGATCCCCTACCAGTTCGCCCGCTACCGGGGCATCGCCCTGCGCGACGGCTTCGAGCCGTTCGACGAGTTCCTCAAGAACATCTACTTCGACACGGCCATCTACGACCAGCCCGCCATGGAGATGCTGCTGCGGGTCGCCGGCGTGGACAACGTCATGTTCGCCTCGGAGATGATCGGCGCCGTCAACGTGATCGACCCGGAGACGGGCCGCTGGTTCGACGACACGAAGCCGATCATCGAGGGCATCGACTGGCTGACGGACGCGGACCGCAAGAAGCTGTTCGAGGACAACGCGCTGCGGATCTACCCGCACGCCAAGAAGATCATCGAGAAGCGCCGGAAGGCGAAGTAGCGAGCCTAACTCCGCCCCGTACGCTCGCGGCCGTCCTTGAGCGCGGCGTAGGTACGCGTGGGCGCCGCCACGACGAAGCGGTAGCCGTGCTCGACGAGCATCTCCATGTTGTCGGTGCCGCCGTGCGGGTGCCCGCAGACCACGCCCGCCTCGGCGCACGCCTCGCGGATGCGCCGCATCGCGTCCACCACGACCGGGTGATCGTAGTCCCGGGGGTGCCCGAGGTCCTGTGAGAGGTCGCCCTCGCCGATGAGCACGATCCCGATGCCGGGGACCTCCTTGAGCATCGCCGGGAGGTTCTCGATCGCGCGGACCTCCTCGCACATGATGGTCACCAGGATCTCGCCCTGCGGGTTGAGCGGCCACACGTCGGCCACGCGGTAGTAGTCCTGCGTGCCGATGCCCCAGTAGCGCGCGGCCGCGACGGGCGCGTCGCCCCGCTGGCCCCGCGGCTCGAGGTACGGGCGGTCCTCAGGACGCGGATAGCGGCACGCGGACACGGCGTTGCGCGCCTCCTCGACGGTGCTGACGTGCGGCCAGACGACGCCGTAGAAGCCGATGTCCAGCACCTGCTTGGCGAGCCACTGGTTCATCTCGCCGCCGTTCGGCGGGATGCGCACGAGCGGCGTGACCGTCGGCGCGAGCGTGCCGCTCTCGACGATCTGCTGGCGGTTCAGGAGGAACTGGAGGCTGTCGCGCAGCCCCTTCACGTCGAAGGGGTTGTGCTCCATCTCGAAGATGATGCCGTCGTAGCCGGAGGAGGCCAGGCCGACGGCGTTCTCGATCTCGGCGCTCGCGAAGGTCGTGAAGGCGGTCCCGCCGGCCTCCAGGGTGCGTATCACGCCGTTGAGCCGTGGCAGCTCGCTCATGGATCCCTCCCTATCTCCGGTTCCGCGGCGACGCTCAGCAGTAGCGTCCGGCCAGCGCTCAGACGCCCGCGTGCAGGGGCCGCGCGCCCCTTTTACGGGTCAAGGGCTGTGCCCTTGTGCCCTTGTGGTGGCGCATACGGGATTTGAACCCGTGATCTCCGCCTTGAGAGGGCGGCGTCCTGGGCCACTAGACGAATGCGCCACGAGGGAGGACGGCCGCAGCCTGGCCGCTATGCAGTATAGCGCGACGCTCGGGCGGGCGGCCAAGGACGCGGCGGGAGCTCATTCGAAGGAGTGGCTGGGGATCGAGGATTCGAACCTCGGTTACCTGATCCAGAGTCAGGCGGCCTACCACTAGCCGAATCCCCAACGTAGTCATGCTAGCAAAGACGCGCCGCGGCCGGCTAGCCGCCGAGCGCACCCAGCGCATGCCGCAGCCGCGCGAGGCAGCGCTCGCGGCCGAGCACCGCCATCGTGTCGAACAGCGGCGGCGCGGCGGTCCGGCCTGTCACGGCGACCCGCATCGCGCCGAAGAGACCGCCGGTCTTGAGCCCAAGCTTCTCCGCCAACGCGCGGTAGGCCGGCTCCAGCGCGTTGGCCGTCCACGGCTCAGCGCCTTCGGCGACGGTCAGCGCTCCCTCGAGCGCGCCGCGCGTGGCCTCGCGGTCCATGCCCTTGCCCACGAGCTTCTCCGGATCGACGGCGGGCTGCTCCTCGAAGAAGAACGACAGCATCTCCGGCGCGTCCGAGAGCTTGCGCAGCCGCTCGCGCTCGAGCGGGATGATCCGCAGCAGATAGTCGCGGTCGATCGTCGCGCCGAGGCCTGCCTCGAGCCACGGGAGCATCGCGTCGGCCAGCTCCTCGACGCCAAGCTGGCGGATGTAGACGCCGTTGAACCAGTCGAGCTTCTCCGCGTTGAACACCGCCGGGCTCGCCAGGATGCGCTCGATGCTGAAGCGCGCGACGAGCTCCTCGCGGGAGATGACGTCCGTCGAGTCGTCGAGCGACCAGCCCAGGAGCGCCAGGAAGTTGAACATCGCGTCCGGCAGGTAGCCGTCGTCGCGGTAGTGGAGGGCGGACGTCGCACCGTGGCGCTTGGAGAGCTTGGAGCGGTCGGGGCCCAGGATCATGGGCAGGTGCACGAGGTGCGGCATCTCGTAGCCCAGCGCCTTGTAGAGCTCCAGGTGGCGGGGCGCACTCGGCAGCCACTCCTCGGCGCGCATCACGTGGGTGATCTCCATGAGGTGGTCGTCCACCACGTTCGCCAGGTGGTACGTGGGGAAGCCGTCGGACTTGAGCAGGACGAAGTCGTCGAGCAGCGAGGCCTCGAACGAGACGTCGCCGCGCACCAGGTCGTGCACCACGATCGTGCCCTCGACCGGCATCTTGAAGCGCACGACCGGCACCGGGTTCTCGGCCTGGGCGCGCTCGGCCTCGGCGGGGTCGAGGCAGCGGCGGTCGTAGCCGGGCGAGCGGCCGGCCGCCTGCTGCGCCTTGCGCATCGCATCGAGCCTCGCCGGCGTGCAGTAGCAGAGATAGGCCTTGCCTTCGGCGACGAGGCGGTCGGCGTGCTCGCCGTAGATGCCCAGCGCCTGGCGCTCCGACTGCACGTAGGGGCCGAACGGCCCACCCTTGCGCGGGCCCTCGTCCCAGTCGAGCCCGAGCCACTCCAGCGCGTCGAGGATCGCGTCCTCCGCGCCGGGAACGAGCCGCGCCTGATCGGTGTCCTCGATGCGCACGATGAACGTGCCGCCGACGGACCGGGCGTAGAGCCAGTTGAACAGCGCCGAGCGGATGTTGCCGACGTGCGGCTCGCCGGTCGGGCTCGGCGCATATCTGACGCGGACGCTCATGGCCGCAATGGTAGTGGCGCGGGCACCCCGCGAGAAGAGGTCTTGCCCACGAGCGTCGGGGTCACTCGCCCGCCAGCACGGCGAGCACGCCCGCGATGTCCTCCGGCAGCGGCGCGTCGAACGTGCGCAGCTCGCGCTCGTCGCTCGGCATGTGGAACGCGAGGCGCGCGGCGTGCAGGCAGTGGCGCTCGATCAGCGGCGAGCGCTTGCCGTAGACGGCGTCGCCGACCAGCGGGTGGCCGAGCGCCGCGAGGTGCACGCGGATCTGGTGCGTCCGCCCCGTGTGCGGGTAGGCCTCGAGGAGCGTGAAGCGCTCGTAGCGGCGCACGACGTGGTAGCGCGTCAGCGACTCGCGGCCGCCAACGACCACCGCCATCTTCTTGCGGTTCCGAGGATGGCGCGCGATCGGCCCGTCGAGCTCGCCGTCGTCGCTCTGGACGACGCCCTCGACGAGCGCGGCGTACGTCTTCTCGACGCGGCGCTCCTTGAGCTGGCGCGTCAGGCTCGCGTGGGCGCGGTCGGTCTTGGCCACGACCATGAGCCCGGACGTGTCCTTGTCCAGCCGGTGCACGATGCCCGGGCGCTGCGCACCGCCGATGCCCGGCAGGTCCGGGACGAGCGCCAGCAGCGCGTTGACCAGGGTGCGGTCGGGGTGTCCTGGGCCAGGGTGCACCGTGAGGCCAGCGGGCTTGTCGACGACGAGGATGTCGCCGTCCTCATAGACGACGGAGAGCGGCATCTCCTGCGCGACGAGGTCCAGCGGCACGGGCGGCGGCACGACGACCCGCACGGTCTGCCCCGCCCGCACGGCCGTCGCCGGCTTCACGGCCGCGCCGTCGACGCTCACGAAGCCCTCGCGGACGAGCGCGGCGCAGCGCGAGCGGCTCAGGTCGGGGCAGCGCGCGTGGACGAAGCGGTCGACGCGCTCTCCGGCGGAGGCGGCGTCCACCTCCAGCGTGCGCGAGGGGCTAGGCGGCGGGCTGGTCATGGGTGGACGGCTCGGCGGCGCCTAGCTGCTCCGGCGGGTCAGGCGGCTCAGGCTCCGCGGGCGGCGCGGGCTCGGTGCGCACGATCGTGACCGCCAGGATGATGACGCCCGTGACGATGGAGGCGTCCGCCACGTTGAAGATGTACCACGGCCCGACGTCGATGAAGTCCGTCACGTAGCCGCGCGCGAGCCGGTCGACGAGGTTCCCGAACGCCCCGGCGAGCATGAGGCCGAGGCTCAGGCGCACGAGCAAGCCGGGATGCGGGTGGGAGCGGTAGAACAGCACGAGCACGCCGATGCCCAGCACCGAGGCGATCACGAGCACGGAGTTCTGGCCGTCGAACAGCCCGAAGGCGCTGCCGGAATTCCAGATGTGCGTGAAGCGGAAGTAGCCGTCGGCCGGCCACGACTCCCCCCGGGCGAGCGTCTGGACGACGACGGCCTTGGTCGCCTGGTCGAGCGCGAAGAGGGCGACCGCGAGGAGCACGACGAAGCGGTGACGTTGCCAGAGGGAGACCATCGTCCGGTCAGTTTACCAGCAGGTTCGAGCCGCTCCCCGGCAGTGTGAGAGATCTCTCGCTCCGCTCGGTATGACAGCAGGGAAACGGGACTGCTTCGTTGCGAGCTCACACGCTGGATGACGCGAGGCGCCACGTCCCGTGAACCGCCCCCGCCCGCTCGTCCTGAGGCCCTCGAAGGGCGAGAGAAGGCCTGCCTAGGAGGACGGTAGGTCTCGGGCAAGCGTTCGTTCGTACTTCGAGAGCCTCAGCACGAACGGGGGGAGCGGCCCTCGACTGCTCAGGCTGAGCCCGACGAGAGGGCGTGTCATTCCGAGGAGGCCGTAGGCCGACGAGAAATCTCTCACATGCCTCCCCTTCCACACGGAGCTCCCCGAGGCGAGAGCCCGACGCTCTGTGGCGCGACGCACGCTGCGCTAGAATCGCCTACGCACCCCGCCCGCAAGGAGAGCGCCATCGCCGCCCAGACCGGTGCACCCCGCACGATCGACCTGCGCTCCGACACCGTGACGCAGCCGACGGCCGCCATGCGCCAGGCCATGGCCACGGCCGAGGTCGGCGACGACGTCTACGGCGAGGACCCGACCGTCAACCTCCTCGAGCGCACGGCGGCCGAGCGGCTCGGCAAGGAGGCCGGCCTCTTCGTCGTCAGCGGCTCGATGGGCAACCTGGTCTCCGTGCTCGCGTGGTGCGGCCGCGGCGACGAGGCGATCGTCGGCGCCGACGCCCACGTGCTCGTGAACGAGATGGGCGCCGTCTCCGCGTTCGGCGGCGTGCAGATGCGCTCGCTCCCGAGCGACCGCCGCGGGCTGATGGACGCCGCGCACATCGAGGCCACGGTCTCGCCGGG
>JACZSI010000185.1 GCA_022574265.1 Chloroflexota bacterium
TGACGAGCAGCGGCCGGTTCCGGCTGCTCGGCCTCGACGGCGTCCCGCCAAGCGACGCCAACCTCATGGAGGTCTTCCCCGGCGCCGCCTGGCGCGAGGCCGCCGACTCACGCCTGCCGGCCAAGCGGACCGACGAGGGGCGCGCCGCTCGCTACGAGCTGCTCCAGCGGCTCGGGCTGACGTTCGACGACGGCGGCCTGCCGACGGACGACCAGCTCGATGCGGCCATGGCGGCGTGGGTCGCGCACCGCTTCGACTTCGAGGACGTGCGCATCGAGGGCCAGGCGCCGGAGCTCGACGACGAGGCCGGCGTCATCCGCGAGGGCTACATCGTCCAGCCGGCCGCCGCCGCCGAGCCCGGAGCGGGCGACGCGGAGACCGTCGCGCCGGTGTAGCGGGGGCTGTCGTCGCGACCGGACCACAAACCGATGGGGGCAGCATGGAGGACGGGGCGCCGGGGGCCTGGGAGGTCCTCGTCAACAACCGGGCTTGTGAGAACAAGCAGACGTGCATCGACGTCTGCCCGACGGATGTCTTCGACATGCTCCCGGCCACCGTGAGGCACCCGCTGTTCTGGCTCAAGATCAAGGCCCACGGAGGCCAGCAAGCGGTGCCGGTCCGCGAGGAGTCGTGCATCGGCTGCATGGAGTGCGTCACCGCCTGCCCGGAGCTCGCGATCACCGTTACGCGAAGGGCGGCGTCGTGAGCGTGGGAGTCGCACCGTGAACAGCATCACGGTCGAGGGCCTCGGCAAGCGTTTCAAGGAGGTCGAGGCCGTGAAGGACGTCTCCTTCGCGGTAGCGGAAGGCGAGATCTTCGGCTTTCTGGGCCCCAACGGCGCTGGCAAGACCACGACCATCAACATGCTGTGCACGCTGCTGCGGCCCACCTCTGGCACCGCCACCGTCAATGGGTACGACGTCATGCGGCAGCGCAAACAGGTGCGCCAGTCCGTCGGCCTCATCTTTCAAGAGACGACGCTGGACGACTACCTGACCGCGGAGCAGAACCTCCTGTTCCACGCATACGCCTATAGCGTGCCCAAGTCGGTGCGCGACCCCCGGATGAAAGAGCTGCTCACGATGTTGGAGCTATGGGACCGCAGGAAGGAGAGCGTCGCCAACTATTCAGGCGGCATGCGCCGGCGCTTGGAGATAGCGCGGGGTCTCTTGCACCACCCGAAGGTGCTGTTCCTGGACGAGCCCACACTGGGCCTGGACCCCCAGACCCGAAGGCACATCTGGACCTACATCCTGGACTTACGAGAGCGCGAGAAGCTGACGTTTTTCATGACCACCCACTACATGGACGAGGCGGAGCACTGCGACCGGATCGCCATCATCGACGACGGGCGGATCGTCGCGCTGGACACGCCGGAGCACCTCAAGGATGCCATCGGGGGCGACGTCCTCTCGCTGCGCTCGGATGACAACGAGGCCGCCATGCTGGAGATACGGGAGCGATATGGCCTTGAGCCCCAGCTGGAAGACGGCCAGGTCGTCTTCAACGTTCCCCGGGGTGAGCAGTTCCTGCCCGAGTTCGTCCGAGGCTTCGGCCAGCGGCTCCTTTCGGTGGGCGTGCGGCGGCCCACCTTGGAAGACGTGTTCTTGAAACTCACGGGTCACGCCATCCGCGACGAAGAGGCCAGCCCAGCGGAGGCGATGCGGCGGCGTTGGGGAGGGAGGAGGTAGCCCATGCAGGACGTGTACCGGGGTATCTGGGTCATCTCCTACCGCGAGCTCCTCCGCTTCACCCGGCAGCGCTCAAGGGTGCTCGGCTCGTTCGGGATGCCGCTCCTGCTGTTGGTGGTCTTCGGCGCCGGGTTCAGCCGCTCCATCGGCGACCTCACGCCCGGCGTGGACTTCCTGCAGTTCGTTTACCCCGGCATCATCACCATGACTGTCCTCATGTCGTCGCTGTTCACCGGGCTCTCCATCGTCTGGGACAGAGAGTTCGGCTTCCTCCGTGAGGTCCTCGTCGCCCCCCTGAGCCGGACCGGCGTCATCCTCGGGAAGGCCGTGGGAGGCGGCGTGGTGGCCTTGGCCCAGGGCATGGTCCTCCTCCTGCTTGCTCCCGTGGTGGGGATCTCCCTCGGGCCGCTCGTCATCCTGCAGGTCATACCGCTCCTCGCGCTCGTGTCGCTCACCCTCTCTGGCTTGGGCATCCTGATAGCCACCAAGATGCGGTCCCAGCAGGGGTTCCAGGTGGTGATGCAGCTCTTGATCTTCCCACTGATGTTCCTCTCCGGCATCTTCTTCCCGGTCAACAACGTGCCCGCCTGGCTCCAGGTCGTCTCGAAGGCCAATCCGCTGACGTATGGAGTGGACGCCATCCGCCAGGTCATGCTGGGCGTCACGCCCGTCGGGGATGCGGCGCCACTCGGCGTCACCGTGTTCGGCCACACCATGGGCGTGCTGGAAGACGTGGCCGTGCTGAGCGTATTCGCCCTGGCGCTCATGACCGCCGCGGTGTGGTCGTTCAACCGGCAGGAGTGATCGGCGGCTGCGAGTGCGAGCAAGCTGTCCGACCATCCCCCGGCGGGACGACGGCTACGTCGGACCGTTCATCGATTCGTATACCTCTATCTCGACCGGCCATCCACTCGAAATGGGGCCGGACGGCGCTGTGGCCCTGCGGGTCCCCTGATGGATCCGCTCGTCCTGAGGCTCTCGAAAGATGAGCCTGGGCTCGCACAGGAGGCGGGTCGGCCAGGGCAAGCGTCCGTTCGCACCCTTCGACTGGGCTCAGGGCAGGCCTCGAGAGCCTCAGCACGAACGGGGAGGGCTTGCCTCAAGACCTACTTTGGCGCCGAATGGGGAGTGCAGAGGGGCAGAGCCCCTTTGCCGGGGGGCCGGGGGTGTCCCCCGGATTAGCCTTATCACCCCCTTCCTGGCAGATGTATGGACCGGGGACATCGCT
>JACZSI010000186.1 GCA_022574265.1 Chloroflexota bacterium
AGCCCGAGAAGGCGCTCGAGGAGCTCACCATCGTCGAGCAGGACGCGAGCCGGGTCGCGCCGCTGGAGGCAGGCCTCGCGCGGGCGCGCATCCTCGCCGACGGCGTCGTGCTCGCCCGGGAGCTCGTGAACGAGCCGGCGAACGTCGTGAACCCAGCGCGGATGGCCGAGGTGGCGGCCGAGGTCGCGCGCGAGTCCGGCCTCGAGCTCACCGTCCTCGGCCGCGAGGACATGATCGAGCGCAAGATGGGCGCGATGCTCGCCGTCGCGGCCGGAAGCGCGACCGAGCCCAAGCTCATCGTGCTCGAGCACAAGGGCGACCCGGAGCACCCCGACAACAACATCGCGCTCGTCGGCAAGGGCATCACCTTCGACTCGGGCGGCATCTCGATCAAGCCCTCGGCGCGCATGTGGGAGATGAAGGGCGACATGAGCGGCGGCGCCTCGGTGATCGGCGCGATGAAGGCCATCGCCGGGCTGGGGCTCAAGATCAACGTGTTCGGCGTCGTCCCGGCGGTCGAGAACATGCCCTCGGGCACGGCACAGCGCCCCGGCGACATCATCCGCGCGATGAACGGGGTGACGATCGAGGTCGACAACACGGACGCCGAGGGGCGCCTCGTCCTCGCCGACGCGATCTCCTGGATCAAGGCCGAGCGGGGCGCCAAGCGCATCGTCGACGTCGCCACGCTCACCGGCGCCATCGTCGTCGCCCTCGGCCACGTCGCGACGGGCGTCATGGGGACGTCGCAGCAGATGGTCGACGCGGTGCTGGCCGCGTCCAAGGCCACGGGCGAGAAGATGTGGCAGCTGCCTATGTTCGAGGAGTACAAGCGGCAGAACCGCAGCGACTACGCCGACATCAAGAACACCGGGGGCCGTCCGGCGGGCAGCATCACGGCGGCGTTCTTCATCGCCGAGTTCACGGACGGGGTCGAGTGGGCGCACCTGGACATCGCCGGGACATTCATGGCCGAGCGCAACAAGGGCCACGTCGTCAAGGGCGCCACGGGCGTGCCGACGCGCACGCTCGTGCAGCTGGTGGAGGACCTGGCCGCGCAGGCGTAGCGCCTGTGCCCTTGCTGGTAGAATGCCGCTTACGTGGTGGGCGTGGTCGAGGGGTTAAGACGCCAGGTTGTGGCCCTGGAGATCGAGGGTTCGATTCCCTCCGCTCACCCCAGCCTCTGGTGACCGTGAGGCACTCATGAAACTCGAAGGCAAGGTCGCGGTAGTCACCGGCGGCGGACGCAACATCGGCCGCGCCATCTCTCTGTTGTTCGCGTCGGAGGGCGCCAAGGTCGCCATCTACGACGCCGACGAGGGCCGCGCGGCCGCCGTGGTGGAGGAGGTCGAGGCCGCCGGTGGCGGGGCCACGTACGTGATCGGCCCGGTCGAGAGTGCCTCGGCCGTCGAAGCGATGGTCGAGACGGTCGTCAGCCGCTTCGGCAAGATCGACATCCTCGCCAACTGCGCCGCTATCTCGGACCGCCAGCCGATGCTCGAGCTGCCCGACGAGGAGTGGCAGCGCATCCTGGACGTGACGCTGAGCGGGACATACTTCTGCTGCAAGTACGTGGCGAAGCAGATGGTCGCCCAGGGCCACGGCGGCGCCATCGTGAACTTCTCGTCCGGCTCGGCCCTCAAGGGCAACACGGGCAGGGTCGCCTACGACGTCGCCAAAGGCGGCATCATCGCGCTCACGATGGACCTGGCCGTGCAGCTCGCGCCCCACGGTATCCGCACGAACGCGATCGCACCGGGGATGAGCGGCTCGCAGGTCGGCGGCCGCATCGCCTTCGAGGACCGCCATCCACCGAACCTCGTGGGGCGCGCAGCCTATGCGGAGGAGCAGGCGAGCGTCGCGCTGTTCCTCGCCAGCGACGACTCGGCGCACATCTGGGGGCAGACGATCAGCGTCGACGGCGGCAGTGGCATCGCCTGAACCGCGGCCCTACTCGGCTGGCTGGACGACGAGCACCTGCGCTCCCATGCGCTTCGCCTGCTCGTTCGGGGCTGGCGTGTCGACGATCCGCCAGCGCGAGCCCACGACGATCTCCTCGCCGACGGCCGGCACCTTCTCGACGTTCGTCTCGTCGATTTCCTTGTTCGAGGCCCAGTAGCCGCGCTCAACGTCGAGCGGGAACCCACGCTCGTTCGGATTGCGGCGCCTGATCCATCCCAGGTTGATCCGCCAGATGCGCGTGGCGTCGCCGTACCGAAGTGTGGCGATGGCGCGTGAGCCGGAGACGACGCGGGCGGTGCGCACATCCACCTGGCCGTCGTGCTCACTGAACCTGTAGGTCGTGAGCAGTTCGTAGCCGGTCCGCTGCCGTTCCTCTTCGTCGGACGTGATGCGATTGACGGGCTTGGCTGAGACGTTCTGGAGCCGTACGAGTTGCCGGATCTCGTCGGTCGGTAGCAAGGGTTGCTTGCAACTTTCGCAAAGGGCAGGGCCGGGTGCTTCAACGACGAGGTGTCCGTGCCCGCAGTTGGAGCACGCCTTCATCGTGACACGGACGATATCCTCCCCCTCGCTGTCGAAGGCTATGTTGACCTTGTTGACGCGGTAGATCGAGCCCTCGTGGTAGATCATTGCCCGTGGGCCGAACTCGGAGATGGCGATGAACCGCGGCCTCGAGAGGAACTCGTCTCGACCGCGGCGCTGGCGTCGAGCTGGAATGTAAGCCGACAGTGGCAGGCGTGGGAAGTTGTAGCCGGGCAGGAATCCCTCGGAGGCGAGGTACCGATAGGGATAGAAGTCGGACTCCTCATAGCGGCCCGTGTCGTTGAGCAGGGGCGCGATCTCCCGTTTCGCCTCGCGCTCGCGTTGCTCCGCCGCCTCCCGATCCTTGCGCGCCGTGTTTGGTCGGTCGCTGATCTTGCGCGCGGCGTCCCGCATCGTGACGGCGG
>JACZSI010000187.1 GCA_022574265.1 Chloroflexota bacterium
TCGCGCATGGACCCGCCGTCGATCGCGGCCGCCAGCGGCGTCGAGCCCTGGCCCTCCGAGGCGTAGCCGCATGGGACCTGCTCGCCGCTCATGGCCGCACCGTACAGGGCCGTCCGAGACGGCGCAATGGCGGGGCCGTGGGCTTCCGCACGGGAATCGGTTGACGTTGCGAAGCGCCGTGCGTAGGCTTCCGGCGTGGCCCCGCCGACCGGCTCCGCCGGGCGGGCGAGCCGCGCACTCCCTGATCCGGAGGAGGCAGCGATGCTGACGAGAGAGCAGAACGAGCGCTTCACGCAGGTCGGGCCGGGCACGCCGATGGGCGAGCTGTTCCGGCGCTACTGGATGCCGGTCGCCGCGGTCAGCCAGCTCTTCGCGCACCCCACGAAGGCCGTGAAGGTGCTCGGCGAGAGCCTCGTGCTCTACAGGGACCGCTCGGGCAACTACGGCTTGATCCAGGACGCCTGCGCCCACCGCAACACCAACTTGCTCTGGGGCATCCCGGAGGACAACGGCCTGCGCTGCCCCTACCACGGCTGGCTCTACGACGCCACGGGGCAGTGCCTCGAGCAGCCCGCCGAGGCGCCCGACAGCACCTTCAAGGACAAGGTGAAGATAGTGGCCTATCCCGTCGAGGAGCTCGGCGGATTGCTCTGGGCCTGGCTCGGCCCCGAGCCGCGGCCGATGGTCCCGCACTGGGAGATGTTCGTGAAGCCGGACTCCGTGCGAGACATCGGCTGGGCCATCCTGCCGTGCAACTGGCTCCAGATCATGGAGAACTCGCTCGACCCGGTGCACGTGGAGTGGCTGCACTCCTACTTCGCCAACTACGCCTTGGAGCGGTTGGGCCGTGGCTCGTCGGAAGACCCGGGCTTCTGGAGGACGGAGCGCACCGTGCGGCGTCACGTGAAGATCGGGTTCGACGTCTTCGAGCACGGGATCGTCAAGCGGCGCGTGCTCGAGGGCGACGACGAGACCCATGCCAACTGGGCGATCGGTCACGTCATCTGCTTCCCGAACATGCTGCGCCAGGACCAGATCCGCGTGCCGATCGACGACACGCACACGCTGTACTGGTGGTACAAGCCCTATCCGAAGCGTCCGGAGGACCCCGAGCAGCGGCCCGAGGACATCCCCTTGTACGAGGTCCCGCTGCCCGGCGTGGACAAGTACGGCATGCCCATCTGGGAGGTCATGGACAACAACAGCGGCCAGGACAACTACGCCTGGCAGTCCCAGGGGCCCATCACGCCGCGCTGGACGGAGATGCTGGGGGAGTCGGACAAGGGGATCATCTTCTACCGGCGGTTGCTGCGCGAGCAGATGGCGATCGTCGCGGACGGCGGCGACCCGATGAATACGTTCCGCGACCCGGCGACGAACGTGTCGGTCCACGTGCCTCACGAGGCGGACGACCCGAACTACCGGGGCCGCTCCGGCAGAGCCGACTACGAGCGGCAGAAGGCCGGCGCGGTCAGCACCGGACAGGCCGGGAAGTACAGCCCCATCGCGCAACAGCGCGCCAAGGAGGCTGGGTTCGGCACGCCGGACAAGGTCGAGGAGGAAGCCGCGGAGGCCGGGTACATCGCACCCCGATGACGCCCTGTACCGTGGCGTCGCGCAGGAGGAGACGCGGATGAACACAGCCAAGCTCTCGAAGGGAGACCAGGTGACGCTTTCGGACGGAAGCCTCGCCGAGGTCCTGGGCGTGGCGAAGGACAATGGAACGGTCAACGTGCGCTACGTCGATAGCATGGACAACCCGGAGATCCCGCCCGGCACCGTGGCCGACGTGCAGGCCGAAGAGGTCATCGCCCTCTACGAGGGGACGCACTCCGAGGGCGCGACGTAGGAGCCGAGCAACGACGACGAGCTGACGGCGCTCTACGAGTTCATCGAGAGCGTGCGCTAGCGACCCGTCGCCGAGGCGTGGGCGTTTTTTCCCAGGCCGTGATATATTGCGCGACCAGATGGACGGTGTTCCGTAAACGAACGCGGGGAGGTTCTACCCATGATTCGCATGTTTGTCCGACACGACGTGAGCGACTACGCGAAATGGCGGGCCGTGTACGACGGCTTCAACCAGGAGCGGAGCGGCATGGGCGTCAAGGCGCAGGCCGTCTACCAGGCAGCCGACAATGCCACCGACGTCACCGTCACGCACGATTTCGACGACCTGGCCAGCGCCCAGGCCTTCGCCGGCGCGCCGCGCTTGAAGGAAATCATGGGGGAAGCCGGCGTCGCCGGCGCACCTCAGATCTGGTTCACGTCCCCCGCGTAGGCGCGCCTAGCGCATCGGGACGACCGCGCCGTCCACGACGAGCTCGGGCTTGCGGGCCACGCGGCCGCGCCAGATGATGGCGCCGCTCCCGGAGCCGATGGGGAACTCCTTCTCCGTCACGTTGGCGGAGAGCCCCCACTCGTCGATGACCTCACCGTCGATCGTGATGTCGCCGGCGGCGGTGACCCAGTTGATCGAATACTCGACGACGTGGGCCTCACCGTCGACCGTCACGTCCCACGTGTGCTTCGCCAAACGCCCCGCTTACGCCTTGAGCCCGTAGAAGCGCTCGGCGTTGCCGTGCAGGATCGCCGCCTTGTCCGCGGTGGAGAGCTTCTCGCTCTCGCGCACCTCGGCGATCTCCTCCTTGCACGTCTCGTTGTTGACCTCGTGGGGGAAGTCGGAGGAGTAGATGAACGGCTTGTTGCCCACCAGGTCGATGGCATAGGGGATCGTCGGCTCGCTGCCCTCGACGCCGACGAAGATGCGGTCCTCGTCGACGTGGCGGCGGATGTAGTCCAGGACCGACTCGCCTTTCTTGAGCTCCAAGAAGCGGCCGCGGGGGTCGTACTGGATGTGGCTGGCCCAGGAGCGGTCGAAGCGCTCGGCGCAGGCGAGGAACCA
>JACZSI010000050.1 GCA_022574265.1 Chloroflexota bacterium
CGTGGGCGCCGTGACCGGGATGAAGGAGAGGACCCTGGCGACTCCGCCATCCGGCGAGCTGAGGATCACGCTCGAAAAGAAAGTCGCGGGCATGATCGCCGGAAGGAGGACCAGGGCGGAGAGAGGCCCCGCCTCCCTCGCCGAGGTCGTGGCGGACCCGACCCCGGCGAGGATCACCGCGAACAGGAAGTATCCGGTGACGAAGAACAGGGCGACGTAGACGAGGGTCAGCGGCTCGATCCGCAGCTCCGTGGCATTCGGGACCTGGTCGATGATCTGAGGCCCGATCAGCGCTACCGACGCGATCCACACGAACATCTGAGCCAACGAGGTCGTCCCCAGCGCCAGGATCTTCCCCGCCATCAGCGAGAGAGGCGAGACCGAGGTCAGGAGCACCTCGATCATCCGGTTCTCTTTCTCCTCTGAGACGCTCTCGAGAAGGGCACTGGAGCCCATGAAGATGGACATGATGAGCAGCATCATGATGATGAACGGGACCAGGAGCTGGTTGAGCTCGTCGGCGTCGTCCGGGGTGACGGAGCCGTCTTCGCCGACGTGGACGCGGACGTAGTCGGCTCCGCCGATCACGCGCTCCAGCAGGCTCGGATCGAGCTTGTCCGCGATCAGGGACACGGTCAGGAACGAGGAGAACTGGTTCCGGTTGCCTTCGCCGGCGAAGACGCCCGAGCGTTGCGACAGCCACTCGACCTCGTCGGACAGGAGGAAGTCTGCCGGCACGATGAAGAGGTCCTCGATGTCGCCCGCCACGATGGCCTCGATCCCACCCTCGCGGGTGTCGAACCGCGTGAGGTTCGGGAAGTCGGCCTCGGAGAGCGCGCCGGACCGGTCCACGTAGCCGATCGGCTTCGGCTCCTCATCGTCGCTCAGCGACCGGATGACCGGCACGGCGAGGAGGAGGACCAAGAGCGCCGCCGGCACGATGAGGGTGAGGACAAGCCAGATCCGGCGCCGTATGGCGCGCCGGAACTCTTCGGCGAAGACGATCCTGGCCTCAGCGATCTCCTCGCGCACGGCGCACCTCCTCGATGAACACCTCGTTGAGGGTGGGCAGCGCCACCTCGAACCTCCGAACGGCGATACCGGCGTCGAGGAACGCCCGCAGGACCGTGTCCGCGCTGGCGCCGTCCTGCGCTCTGTAGCTGTAGTGCCCGTCGGAAGACTCGACCCGATCGACCCCCGGGACATCACCTGGCTGGCGGTCCGCCACGACGGTGATCGTGCTGGACGCCCGTGCCTCCTTCATCTCGAGGATGGGCCCGTAGACCAGCACCTGGCCGTCCGAGATGAGGACGGCGCGCTCGCAGAGCTCCTCGACGTCCGACATGATGTGCGTGCTGAAGATGACCGCCGCGCCGCGCGCCTGCTCCTCCCGGACGATCTCCTTCATCAGCACGACGTTGAGCGGATCGAGCCCACCGAACGGCTCGTCGAGGATGATCAGATCGGGCCGGTGCAGCAGGGCGCCCGCGAACTGGACCAGCTGCGCCATGCCACGCGATAACCCCTGGACCTTCGCGCCCAGATGCTCGCCGAGGCCCACCCGCGACATCATCTCGGACGCTCGCTCTTCCGCCGTCGAGGCGCTGAGGCCCTTGAGCCGCCCCATGTACCGCAGCACGTCCACGACGCGCGCCCGCTGGAACAGCCCTCGCTCTTCCGGCAGGTAGCCGACCCGGCGCAACACGTTGCGAGTAGGGGGGGAGCCGAAGATGCTCACCGTCCCGGAGTCCGGCTTGATCAGATCGAGCGCCATGCGCATGGTGGTGGTCTTGCCGGACCCGTTCGGCCCGAGGAACCCGAACACCTCGCCGCGCCCAAGCTCGAACGACACGTCGTCGACGACGCGCCGGTCGCCGTACGTCTTCGTCAGGCCGTCCACACGGAGTGCTGCGGACGGCCGCTCCGGCAACTTGGTTGATCCGCCCGTCATCGCGTTCGCTAGGCCCGGACGCTCGCCTTCTCGACCATCGCCTTCGTGCTCACGATGTGCTGGTTCATGCCGAGCTCCTTCGGCGAGAAGCCCATCGCGAGGCCGATGAGCTGCGGCAGGTGCAGGATCGGCACGCCGATCTTCCGTCCGGCCCTCCCCGCGGCATTGGGCTGCTGGCCGTCCAGGTTCAGGTGACAGAGCGGGCACGGCGTCACCATGCAGTCCGCGCCGTGCTCCTTCGCGCTGATCGTGTGGTCGGCGACCATCTTCATCGAGTTGCGCTCGTTGATGAGCAGGATGGGGAAGCCGCAGCACTTGAGGCGGCCGGGGAAGTTCACCGGCTCGGCGCCGCACGCCTCGATGATGCGCTCCAGGTACTGCTCGCGCCCGGGGTTCTGATCGAGTCCCAGGGCGGAGGACGGCCGCAGGATGTAGCAGCCGTAGAACGGCGCGGCCTTGAGGCCGGGCAGGGGGTTCGTGACCAGCGCCTTGAGCGCGTCGAGCCCGACCTCCTCGACGATGACCCACGCGAGGTGCTTGATGACGACGCGGCCGGTGTATTCGAGGCCCTCCGGCTCGAGCTCCTCGTTGATCTCGGCGAGGTAGTCGGCGTCCGCCAGCAGCCGCTGGTTCGCCTGAGCCATCACGCCCTGGCAGGTCGAGCAGATGTTCAGGATCGTCGTCAGTCCGAGGCGCTCGGCCATGGCGAAGGTGCGGGCATTCAGCGTGTCGCCGAGCTTGAGGCCCTTCTCCTGAAGGACGCCCGCGCCGGTGCACGACGCGCCGACGATCTCCTCGAGCTCGATGCCGAGCTTGCCGGCGATGGCCATGGTGGAGGTGTAGAGCTCCGGCGTGCCCCCGCGGGACACGCAGCCGGGGTAGAAGGCGTATTTCACTGTTTCCTCGACTCCCAACGCTTGAAGATGCGCCCCACGAACTCGGCGCCCGCACGCTTGTGGTGGAACGGCCAGGGTAGCGGCAGCTTCCCGCGCACGAGCACGCGGAGGCCCAGGGGGGCCTGCGAGAGGAGCTTGGGGATGTTGAAGCGCCCCCACGAGTCGACGGCCAGCATCGTCTCGTCCAGCCACCCGCTGCGCGCCACCGAGCGGGCGAACGACTCCACGTGGCGGGCGCCCGGCGTGGTCACGCCGACCTCGTTCATCACCGAGTCGCGCAGCTCCATGATGCGGTCCATGGGCGCAACGCCCACGGGGCAGACCTCAACGCACATATAGCAGCGCGTGCAGTCCCAGACGCCCCCGTACTCGTTCAGGGTCTGGAGCCGCTCGTGGGAGGCGCCGTCGCGGGGGTCGGCCACGAACCGGTAAGCCTTGGCGAGCGCCGCCGGTCCCAGGAAGTTCTCGTCGACCTCAAGCGCCGTGCAGTCCGACACGCACGCGCCGCACATGATGCATCCCATCGGCGTGATGAGGTTCTGCATCGACTCGTCTGAGGCGATGTACTCCTCTTCGGGCTCGTCGCCCGCGGGCTGGAGGTAGGGCTCGACGGCGCGGATCTTGTTCCAGAAGAGTCCAAGGTCCACCACCAGGTCCTTCACGACCCGCTGGTTGCCCATGGGCTCGATCGTCACCGGCTCGCCCTCGGCTGCGACGGCGCTCAGACGCGTCTTGCAGGCGAGGCGGGCCTGGCCGTTGACGCGCATGGCGCACGAGCCGCAGATCGAGGCCCGGCACGAGCAGCGCATCGCGAGGCTCGGGTCCTCCTCCTCGCGCACCTGGATCAGCGCGTCGAGCACGGTGAAGTGCTCGGGCACCTCGATCTGGTAGTCCTGCATCCGCGCCGACGGCTCGGGGGCCTCGGGGTCGTACCGGCTGACGCGCAGATTCGCTTGCAACTGCTTCGAGCCTCCGCTAGCCAGGTGTTGGGCTGGGGTCGGGCGCGCCGAGCTCCTCGGCGGCCCCGGTCAGCTGGTCGACCGTAGCCGTGATGGAGAGGGTCACGGTCGATTCCACGTATGAGATTTCGATCAGGCCAACGAGATCCGCCGCCGCGCCCGGTGGGAGGAAGGGCCCGGCGAGCGTCAGCAGCGTGCCGAGGTACTCCGCGGCGGCTTCGGCAGAAGCCGCGCTCGCGTGCTCGAGCGTGACCGTGACCGTCACCAGGTCCGCTTCCTTGTCGGCCGTCAAGCCCACGGTCGTGATGTCCGAGAGCATCGACAAATCGAGCGGTATCGGGATGACGTCCGTGGGCACCCCTCCGAGGTCGTCGATGGCTCCCGGCGGCACGGCGAAGGCCGCCTTGACCAGCGGGTCGCCCAGCGCGAGGTAGGTGTCGAGCAGCGGCCCGGCGAGCGCTCCCTCGCCGTCCTCCAGCACGTCGATGACCGAGGTGACCGCGCCGAGGTCGCCGATGACGAGCACCTCGTCCGCCAGCACGGTCACGGCGGTCTCCGAGCCGTCCTCCTCCACCCCAACCAGTAGGGCGTGGCCGCGGTACTCGTCCTCCCGGAGCTCGCCGGCCGAGTCGAGCCGGACCCTGCCCAGGATCGTGTCGCCGTCGAATGTCCCCCGCGCCATCATCGCGAGGTCCGTTTGACCATCGAGACCCGCCGCGGGGTCGACCAGCCCGAAGACGACGACGCGCGTGAACTGGCGCGGGTCGATGCCCGTCTCCGCCTCGAACTCCGCGAGCGCCTCGTCGAGCGTCGCCGGGCCGCCCTCGCCAAGCGGCACCGACTCGAAGAGGACGGCGGCGTCCGCGTCGATCAGGACCCGGCCGAAGTCGACGAGGGCCACGAGGTTCGCGTCGGCGGGGACCAGGTCGATGGGCTCCGGCGGCGGGGCGTCGGAGCAGGCGGCCAGCGCGAGCGATAGGAGTACCGCCGCGGCAAGCGCTGCGGCGCGGGTCTTGATGGATAGCGTGAGATTCCGCATCAATACACGCGCTTCTGCGGTTCCCATTTCGTGACCGTCACCGGCAGCGAGCCCATCACGGGCCGGCCGTCCTCACCCACGTTCGCCATCGTGTGCTTGAGCCAGGCCGTGTCGTCGCGCTCGGTCATGTCCCGCCGGTAGTGCGCCCCGCGGCTCTCCTTGCGCAGCAGGCCGCCCTCGCAGATCGTCTCGGCGCAGTCGAGCATGTAGCCGAGCTCCAGGTGGAAGATCAGGTCGGTGTTGTAGACGCCGCCCTTGTGGACGACCGGCAGCTCCGTATAGCGCTCCTGGAGGCCGTGGACCGTCCCGAGGGCGCTCTGCATGCCGTCCTCGTCGCGGAAGACGGCCAGATGCTCGTTCATGGCGTTGCCCATGTCGAGCCGTAGCTTGGCCGTCCGCTCGCCGTTGTCCGGGCGGCCGAAGAGCGCCTTGATGCGCGCCTCGGCGTCGGCCAGGTGCGCCCCGGAGACGGGGGTGTCCGGCTGCTCTTTCGCGTGAGCGGTGGCCATCTCCCCGGCGACCTTGCCGAAGACGACGGTCTCGAGCAGCGAGTTCGCGCCGAGGCGGTTGCCACCGTGGACGCTCACGCAGGCGACCTCGCCTGCGGCGAAGAGGCCCCGTGGGCCGCTCCAGGCGCCGTCGGGGTCCCAGGTCCGCGTCTGCGGGTCGGTCTTCACGCCGCCCATGATGTAGTGCTGTCCGGGCCGGATCGGCACCGGCTCGGTGATCATGTCGATGCCGGCGTAGTCCAGTGCGGCCTCGTAGATGTACTTGAGCTTGGTCCGGATGGCCTCGGCGCCGAGGTGGCGGACGTCGAGGAAGACGCAGCCGTCCACGCCGCGCCCCTCCTCGATCTCGGTCGCCTCGGCGCGGGAGACGACGTCCCGGGATGCGAGCTCCCGCATGTTCGGGGCGTAGCCGTCCATGAATCGCTCGCCCTTGGAGTTCAGGAGGTAGGCGCCCTCGCCGCGGGCGGCCTCCGAGAGCAGGATGCCGTTGCCGGCGAGCGTCGTCGGGTGGTACTGGACCATCTCCATGTCGAGCAGCGTCGCGCCGGCGCGGTAGGCGAGGGCGATGCCGTCCCCGGTGCAGATAAGGGCGTTGGTGGAAGGCTCGAAGGCGCGGCCGACGCCGCCGGAGGCCAGGACGACCGCCTTGGCCGTCACCTGGTGCAGCTTGCCGGTCAGCATCTCGATGGCCACGACGCCGCGGCACTCGCCGTCCTCGACGATGAGGTCGGTGACGAACCACTCCTCGTAGGAGCGGACGCCTGCCTTGAGGATCTGCTCGTACATGACGTGCAGGATGGCCTGGCCGGTGATGTCGGCCACGAAGAAGGTGCGGGCGTAGCTGGCGCCGCCGAAGGCCCTGGTGCCGAGCCGGCCCTCTTCGTCGCGGTTGAAGATGACGCCCATGTGCTCGAGGTTGATGATCTCCTGCGGCGCCTCGGCGCACATGAACTCGATGGCGTCCTGGTCGCCCAGGTAGTCGGAGCCCTTGACCGTGTCGTAGACGTGGGAGTCGACGGAGTCCTCGGCGCCGCGCATCGCCGCGTTGATGCCGCCCTGCGCGGCGTTCGAGTGCGAGCGCACGGGGTGGACCTTGCTCATCATGGCGACGTTGGCGCCCGCTCGGTGCGCGGCGATGGCCGCGCGCATGCCCGCGAGACCGGCACCCACAACCAGGACGTCGTGGTCGGCCAAGGTGCTCCTTCCGGTGCGGCTTGCGAGGGCTAAGGGGGCACGCCGAACTATACCAGAGGCAGGGTCCTCGAACAACGCTCGCCCGGCCGTGGTGCGGCGCACGGCTTTCCCGCCCGGACGTTGACGGCGGCCGGAACCGGCGAGTATGTTGGGCCGGACCAGGCCCCAAGAGCACGCTGGAAATGCCGATGCCATTCGATTTCGCAAGCCGGGAGCCCCATCCGCCGGCCGAGTTCCTGGAGATGCTGAAGGCCGAGGTGCGCCACCAGAACGCCCGCCTGGAGCACCCGTTCGTGCGCATGCTCTTCGACGGCGAGCTCAGCCTGGACCAGGTCCGTGGGTGGGCCAAGCAGGACTACGCGCTCAAGCGCTGCCCGACCTGGTGGAACGCGGGGCGCCTGCTCAACTCACCGGACCTCGCGACGCAGCGGCAGGTCGTCCACTCGCTGGTCGAGGAGCTCGGGGACGAAGGCAGCGGGCATACGGACATGTACCTGCGCTTCGGGCGGGCGCTCGGGCTCTCGGAGGAGGAGATGGAGGGCGCGCCGCTGCTCCCCGGCACCGTGCTCGCGGTCGATGAGCTCATGGCGATCAACCGCGACCGCCCGGTCGTCGAGGCGCTCGCCTCGGGCAGCGTCGCGGGCGAGGCGATCAACGTGGAGTTCTGCACGCGCTTCGTTGCCGCGAACGACCGCGTCTACCACATCGACCAGGACGGCATGGAGTGGTTCGCCGAGCACATCGTGGCCGACGCGGGCCACAGCAGCCTCGGGGAGCGGCTCGTGCTCGAGCAGGCGACGACGAAGGAGGTCCAGAACCGCGTCTGGGACGCGGTCGTGCGCTCCAAGGCGGCGTACTGGGTCTTCTTCGAGGGGTTGTATCAGGCCTACGTGCTCGGCGATCCGGCCGCGTACGCGCACTATCGACGCGGGAGCGACCTGCCCGCGCACTACCCCTTCGCCCCCGGCTAGATGCGCAGGGCCCGCGCCTGGGGCTGCTCCACGCGCTCGCCGAGGAACGCCGCGACGACGTGCGACGGCACGGCCATGCCCATGTCCGGCCCCGCCATGATCGTCGAGATGCCGACGACGCGGCCGCGGGCGTCGAGCACCGGCCCGCCCGAGTTGCCGGGACGCAGCCGCATGTGGACGACGAGCCACTCGCGCTCGCCGTCAGGGCGGCGGCGGGCGTCGGGGCCGTCGGGCTCCAGGCCGATGACCACGCCGCTCGTGACGGCGCCGGCGACGCCGAAGGGGTGGCCGAGGGCGAAGACGAGCTCGCCCGCCCGGAGCGCCATCGAGTCGCCGATGGGTGCGGCGTCCAGACCCGGCGCATCTACGGAGAGCACGGCGAGGTCGAGCCTGCGGCTGCGAGCGACGAGGCGCGCCTCCAGCAGGCGGCCGTCGCGCAGGACGACCTCGGCGGGGCCGCGACCGACGACGTGCGCGTTCGTCACGATGAGGCCGTCGTCGCGCCAGACGATGCCCGCGCCGCCGCCCCGGCCGGGGACCTGGACCTGCACGAGCGCGTCCCGGACGCTTTCCATGGCGTCCGAGAGCGCACCGTTGAGCTGGTCGACGAGCGTGCTCATTGCGCTCAAGTGTGCGCGCGCAAGCGGCGTCGCGCCCCACCCGTTCGGGCAGGCGTGCGTCGCCCGTTCGGGCAGGCGGCCTAGTTCTGGCTGCCGGGCCCGGGCTGGTCGAGCTCGCGGAGGAACTGCTCGACGGACGGCGGCAGCTCGGTGGTGGAGGGGGGCTGCGGGGCCGGCTCCTCGGTGCTCTCCCCCGCGCGGCGTGCCAGGCGGGCGTCGTAGTCGCTCTCGAGGCGCTCGACGAGAGACTTGATCTGCGGGTTGCGCGACATCTCCGAGGTGATGCGCTCGTACTGCTGCGTGTCGCGCTGGCTCTTCGCGTACTCGGGTGGGAAGCCGTAGATGCTGCTCAGGACCTGGAGCATCTTCGTGCGCCCGGCGAAGTCGGCTTCGAGCTCGGCGTAGTGGGGCAGCCGGCACATGAGCATCATGCTGTCGATGCCGCTGGCGGTGAGCCGCTCGCCGACCAGGTTCATGATGGACGTGGGGCCCTGGTACGGCCTCCGCCTGTTCCCCGTGACACCTTCGATGCCTTCGAGCGGCTCGCCGTTCTGCGTGCCCATGACCAGCAGGGGGCGGGTGTGGGGGACGGCGTCGTACATCGCGCCGATGCGGCAGTAGCGCTTGATCTTGAGGGTCTCGAGGACCTCCACGATCGCGTCGATGTACTCCTCGGCGAGCGAGTGCGGCTCCAGCAGGTGCAGGAAGACAAAGTCGGTGTCGCCCGGGCCGGCGGCGAAGCGCAGATCGGCGTTGGGGATCTTCATCTTGCGCTTGCCCTCTTCGTAGAAGACGACGGGCCGGTAGCGCGTGAAGTCGAAGTAGCGGCCCGGCGTGGCCAAACCACCGAGGTCGCCTGCCTCCATGTACCGCTCGAGGCGCTCGATCGTGAGCGAGCCGACGCTGCCGGCGTCGATCCACGGGGTGAGCGAGGCGATCACGTGCGGCTGCCGGAGCTCCGGCAGCGGCTCCTTCAGCTCGAATTGGCCGATCCGCATGGAACAATGGTGGGGGCGGTGGGCCGGTTTTGCAACCCCTTGCGGTCGAGGTGCCGCCCCATCTGCCGCGACGCTTGCGGATTCCCGCCGCGGGCCTGACAATCGCTGGCGCTCCGCTGCTGGCCGGGAGGCAAGCGCTGGTGGGTAAGAACCTTCTCTACTACTTCGTCGCGGGGACGCTCATCGCGCTGGTCGCACAGGGCCTCGGCGCGAACTTCGTCGTCGTCCTCGCCGCTTCCACCATCGGCCCGGCGGTGCTGCTGCTCGCCGTCGCGATCCTGCGCTACAACGGCCAGCTCTGAGCTCAAGAAGAGCCCCGGCCGAAAGGCCGGGGCTCTTCTTCTTGCCGTGCGTCGGTGCTCGTCGGGCGACGGTTATAGATCGCCGGCTGCCGGCTGTGGCTCGTGCGCCTGAGCGAGCTGCTCGGGCGAGACGTCGTGGGCCGGCATGTAGCGAGCGACGAATGCCGCTCCGACCAAGGAGACGCCCGCCGTCGCGATGAACACGACGCCAAGTCCGTCGATGAACGCGTCAGTGGCGGCGATGCGTAGCGCGTCGCCGGCCTCGGCCCCGGCGCCCGCCGCGATCTGCAGCGCCGCGCCGATCGAGTTCTGCGCCGCGGCGGCCGCGGCACTCGGCAGCCCCTGCACCGCGTCTGAGACGGAGGAGGAGTACACAGAGTTGAGGATGGAGCCGAAGACACCGATCCCGAGTGCCCCGCCAACCTGCCTAAAGGTGTCGTTGAGGGCGGAGCCGACGCCTGCCTTCTCCTCGGGCAGCGCGGCCATCACCGCGTCCGTGGCGGGTGCCATGGTGAACGCCATCCCAAGGCCGAGCGCCGTCAGCCCCACACCGATGATCCAGTACGGCGTGTCGACCGCCAGGAACGCAAGCCCCAGCATGACGGCTGCCACGACCATCAGCCCACCGCTCATGAGGATCTTGGATCCCAGCTTGACGACGAGGAACGCGCTCGACGGTGCGCCGAGCATGAAACCGAGGGCCATGGGCGTGAACCGCACGCCGGTCTCCAGCGCCGTGTACTCCCGCGCGAACTGGAGGTACTGCGTGAGTATGAACATCATGGCGAGCATGGCCATGAACGCGATTCCGATAGCGACCACCCCGGCCGAGAGGCGAGGGTTACGGAAGAACCGGATATCGAGCATCGGATCGTGGACGCGCAGCTCGTACGCCACGAATGCCGCTACCCCAACGATCGAGGCGACGAAGCCCCCGATCGTCCACACGCCGAGCCACCCCCGCTCGGGGGCCTCGATGATCGTGTAGACCAGCGCCGTCAACGTCGCTAGAGAAAGTACCGCTCCGACGATGTCGATCCTATGGGCCGCCGGGTCCTTGCTCTCCGGGACCAGTGCCTGTGTGCCGATCGCGATCGCGATCACGAGGGGCACGTTGATCAGGAATATCCAGTTCCAGGAGAACTCCTCGATGAGCCAGCCGCCGGCGATCATGCCGAGCGGGATGCCGAGCGCCGCGACGCCGGCCCAGACGCCGATCGCCTTGGGCCGCTCGTCACGCGGAAACACGTCGACGATGACCGACAGCGTCGAGGGCATGATCAGCGCCCCGCCGATGCCTTGAGCGAACCGCGCGACGATGAGCTGCGTGCTCGTGTCGGCGAACCCAGCGCCGAGGCTAGCGGCGCCGAAGATGGCCAGGCCCGCTTGAAGCGCGGCTCGCCGGCCGTACCGGTCGCCGAGGGCGCCCATGGTGAGCAGCAGCCCGGCGAAGATCAGGATGTACGCGCTGATAATCCACTGGAGCGCCGATGCCGAAGCGTCCAGCTCGCGCTGGATCGTCGGGATCGCGACGTTCAGCACCGTCACGTCGAGCGCGATCAGCACCAGGCTCATCGAGAGGACCCCCACGGTCCACCAACGCCTGTCGTACTTCCGCTGCAGGCGCTCGCGCGCCTCTGGTGTCGTAGCTTCGTCCGCTT
>JACZSI010000188.1 GCA_022574265.1 Chloroflexota bacterium
ACGGACGCCTCGATGGCTGCGGCTTTGTCCGCGAGCGCCCTCGCGACGCCGCCACCGACGACGCCCAGGCCCAGAAGGCCGACGGAGATGGGACGATCGGAGGCCACCTCAGCCGGCCACCAGCTGGTCGACGACCCACTGCGCGTCGTCGAAGTCGAGCTCGAGCAGGGTAACCAGCTCGAGGGTCTGCTCGTTCAGCCACTCCTGGAACGCGGTCTGGCCGAGGAGGTCGCGCATCTCTTGATCGAGCGGCTGCTCCGAAGGCCCGTCGCTCACCAGGAGCACGACGCTCCCGATGGTGGTGACGAGCGGCCCGATGGGCTCGCCCACCTCCAGCTCGGGGTCGTACAGCCACGGGTCGAACTCGGGGAACGCGCCGCGTGGGACCCATCCGACCTCACCCGCCTCGTCCGCGATCACGGTGTCGACGCTGAGATCGGTCGCGACGGCGGCGAAGTCGTCGCCCGACGCGATACGTTCGAGCGCCGTCTGGGCGTCGACGGAGTTCGCTGCGACGATCCAGTGCACGAAGACCTGCTCGATGGTTTCCGGCTGCGCGTCGGAGAAGTGCTGGGCGTACGCCTCGGTGAGCAGCTGCCCCTCCGTCCACGCCCGGTAGTCGTCGCCGGTGATGTCGACGGCGTCGAGGAACTCCTGGAGGAACCCCAGGCCCGCTTCGGTGAGCACGACGCTCGGTTCGACGTCCGGGGGAGCCGGCGGCTCGAACCGGCGCGCGAGCGTTTCTTCCACCTCCGCCGGCGTGACGCTGACGCCAAGCTCGCCGGCCAGCAAGCGCAGCACGCGATCGCGGGCGTAGACGTTGCGGGCGGTCGTCGGAGCGAGCTGGCCGGTGGTCAGGCGCACGAGCTTCGCATAGGGGACGACGTCACGGAGCCGGACGGGCTCGCCGTCGATCTCGGCCACGACGCGGCGTGGGGGCTGATAGCTGCTCGTGTACCACCCGAGCGTGAGGAGGCCGACGACGAAGAGGCCGATGACCGAGGCGGCGATCACGAGCAGGCGCCGCTGAGAGCGCTCGGTCTCGCTCCGGGAAGTGCCCTGCGGGGATGAAGCACGCGCGGCGAGGTGGCCTCGCTCCGCGGCTCGGCGCTGGCGCATCTAGCTGTTCGTCTGCTCTTCGGCCGGCTCGGCGGAGTCGTCCGCCGGGCTCTCCGCCGGGGCTTCTGGCGCTCCTTCGACGGACGCCTCCGGAGTCTCCGCCGCGGCTTCGGAAGAGGCGGTGGCCGGCTTCGGTGCCTCGGCTGCCGTCGCTTCGTCTGCGGACGCGGCGGGGGCTTCGGCGGCGGGTGCAGCGGCGGCCTCGGCCGGCGCTCCGGCGCCGACCGCGACCGGCGCGGGTGCCCCGTCGGTTCCGGCTGCAGCAGCAGCCGCGGCCGCTCGGGCGGCATCGCGTGCCTCGGCGTCGGCGCGCGTGAAGGGCGCGTTGTCGCCGCGCATCGGCGGCCGGCGCCCACCACCGCGGTCGCCGAAGCGGCCGAGCTCCATCAGGCTGTGGCTGCCGGTGTACGGCAGCAGCGCGAGGAAGCGCGCCCGCTTGATGGCCGTGGCGAGCTTGCGCTGGTGCGGCGCCCGCGTGCCCGTCTTGCGGCGGCCCTCGATCTTCCCCCACTCGGAGATGAACCGGCGCAGGACAGTGACGTCCTTATAGTCCGGCGTCTTGTGCTCGGCGCTGAAGTAGCACACCTTGCGCCGGGGGAAGTAACGCCGTCCGCCGGGGCGGCGGGGGCGTCCTCTCTGGCCTTGCATCAAGTCGGGGCTCCTTTCCACCTGCGAGGCCGGGGCCGCAGCGGCCGCCAGCCGGTCTCGTGACTAGAAGGGCAGATCGTCCGTCGAGGTCTGCTCGGGCGGCGGCGGCTCGGCGGCGGCGGGAGCGGCGGCGGAGCGGCGGCGGGAGCGGCCGCTTCATCGGACCGCTGCTCGCGCTCACCGGTCCCGGCCCGGTCCAGGAACAGCACGCGGTCGGCGATGATCTCGTTGCTGAACCGCATCTGGCCGTCGTTGCCCTGGTACGAGTGGCTGTGCAGCCGGCCCTCGACGTAGGCGCGCTGGCCCTTGGTGAGGTACTGGTTCACCTGCTCGGCGAGCTGGCTCCAGGCGACGATGGTGAACCACTCGGTCTCGTCGCGCCGCTCGCCGTCCTGTGTGGTGTACCGCCGGTTCGTGGCCAATCGGAACGACGTCACCGGACTGCCGCTGGGCGTGTAGCGCATCTCCGGGTCCGTCCCCACGTTCCCGATGACCATGATCTTGTTGAGTCCAGCCATGCGTTGCCGTCCTACCTACCCGTCCTGCCTGATCAGCAGGTGCCGAAGCACATCGTCCGTCAGCTTGAGCGCGCGGTCCAGCACCTTGGGACCTTCGCCTTCCATGCGGAGGTTCGCCAGGTGGTACATGGCCTCGGTGTGATCGCCGAGCTTGTAGGCCAGCTTGCGCTTGCCCCAGGGGTCCTCGCTCACGACCTCGCCGCCGTGCTCGGCGGCTATCGTCTTCACGCGCTCCATCACGCTGCCGAGCCGCTCTTCGTCGGCGTCGGGGTGTAGGAGCATCACCAGCTCGTATTCCCGCACGTTGCCTCTCTTCTCTCCCAGCTCCACGTGGCCAAGGCCATCGCCTCGCCCACGCGAAGTATAGCAGCGGGTGTGCTGCGCCTCAACGGCGCGGTTGCTCGCGCGTCACGGGCGCCCCATCCCGTTCGTGGGCGCAGACCGCCGGGCCGACCCTCACCCCCGCCCTCTCCCTGGCTGTATGGACCGGGGACATCGCTTACACATGTTCGGAGACATCGCTAACACTTTCAAGGACGGGCTCTGCCTCGCGGAGGTCGAGTTGGGCGATCGGATGCGTCATGAACCAGATGCTCCAGACCCCA
>JACZSI010000051.1 GCA_022574265.1 Chloroflexota bacterium
AGACGCGGCCCCCGACCTCACGATCGCGGTCAGCCAGGGTGGAGATGTCATCGGCGAGGGGGACGTCACGCTGGCCGCGATCCTCGATAGCGGCAAGCCGGTCGTCTTGAACTTCTGGGCGGCGCTGTGCGGTCCCTGCCGGCTGGAGATGCCGGAGTTCCAGCGCATCTACGACGAGCGCGCGCACGAGGTCACGATCCTGGGCCTGGACATCGGCCCGCAGTGGCGCCTCGGCACGCGCGAGCAGGGTGAGGCATTCCTGGCCGAGATCGGCATCACCTATCCCGCCGGGACGACGTCCGACCCCGACGTCAACACGAAGTTCTCGATCCTGGGGATGCCGACGACGGTCTTCATCCACGCGGACGGCCGGGTCCTGCGGACGTGGACGGGCGCGCTCAACGAGGCCAAGATGAACGAGCTCATCGACGAGCTGATCGCGGGCTAACCCTGGCTGGTTGACAGCCGCCGGCCGCTAGAGGAACTTCGCCGCGTCTTCCACGAAGGCGTGCTGGCAGCCGGTCGAGCAGAAGTAGTACGTCACGCTCTCGTGCTCCGCGGTGCCACCGGGCGGGCTCGCCTTGTCGACCGTCATCTTGCACACCGGGTCGATCGCCGTATCCCCCGCCTTCCCGAATATCGTGTCCAGCTGCTGAGTCATCTCGCCCTCCCCGTTCGTTGTATGGGCCGCCGGATCCTCGTTCGTGGTGAGGCACTCGAAGGACGAACGGGGACGTGGCCTGGCCTCAGGCCTTCCAGCCCCGGAGCCGCAGGCTGTTCGTCACCACCGACACCGAGCTCAGCGCCATCGCGAAGGCGGCCAGCATGGGGTTGAGGAAGCCGCTGTCGCCCAGCGCCCACCGCAGCCCCTGCGGGATGCCGCCCTCTCCGATCACCGGGTACAGCAGGCCCGCCGCGACGGGGATGAGCAGGATGTTGTAGCCGAATGCCCACGCGAGGTTCTGCCGGATCGTGCGTATCGTCGCCCGCGACAGCCGGATGGCCGCCGCGACGCCCCGCACGTCGGCCCGCATGAGCGCCACGTCGGCGGCTTCCAGAGCAACGTCGGTCCCGGTGCCGATCGCGATGCCCACGTCCGCCTGCACGAGCGCCGGCGCGTCGTTGACGCCGTCGCCCACCATCGCCACGCGCTTGCCCTCGGCTTGGAGACGCTCGATCTCGGCCGCCTTCTGCGCGGGCAGCACCTCGGCGAGCACGCGCGTGATGCCGAGCTGCGCGGCGATGGCCTCGGCCGTGGGCCGCGAATCTCCGGTCAGCATGACGACGTCGACCCCCATCGCGCGCAGCCGTGCGACCGCCTCCGCCGATTCGGGCCGCACCGCGTCGGCCACGGCAAGCATGCCGATCAGCACACCGTCCCGCAGGACGAACATGGGCGTCTTGCCCTGCGCCGCCAGCTCCCGAGCGCCCGCCTCCATGTCGCTCGACAGCTCGATGCCGGCCTGGCGGACGAGGCCCAGGCTGCCCACCGTCACCGACGCATCACCGACGCTCCCGCGGACGCCGAGCCCCGGCGCCGCCTGGAAGGCGTCGACGGGCCGCAGCGCCAGGCCGCGCTCCTTGGCTGCCTCGACCAAGGCCCAGCCGAGCGGGTGCTCGCTGCGCTGCTCCACCGAGGCCGCGAGCACCAGTATCTCGTCCCCGCTGACGCCGGCGCCCGGCACCAGGTCGGTGAGCGAGGGCCGTCCGGCCGTGAGCGTCCCCGTCTTGTCGAAGACCACCACGCCGACCTTGTGGGCCTGCTCCAGCGACTCGGCGCCGCGGATCAGCACGCCCGCCCGCGCCCCCGCGCTCGTGCCCACCATGATGGCGGTGGGCGTGGCGAGCCCTAACGCGCACGGGCAAGCGATGATCAGCACGGCAACGGCATTGAGCATGGCCTGGTTGAACGCCGGCTCGGGACCGAAGGTGAGCCATATGACGAACGTGAGCGCCGCGACGACGATGACGACGGGCACGAAGTAGGACGCGACGGTGTCGGCGAGCCGCTGGATCGGCGCCTTCGACCCCTGCGCCTGCTGGACCAGCCGGATGATCTGCGCGAGCGCCGTCGCGCCGCCGACCTTCGTGGCGCGGAACGTCACGCTGCCGGTCAGGTTGATCGTGCCGCCGGAGACGCCTGAGCCCTCGCCCTTGTCGATCGGCAGGCTCTCGCCGGTCAGCATCGACTCATCCACGCTCGATGCGCCGCTCGTCACCACGCCGTCGACCGGGATGCGCTCGCCGGGGCGGACGACCACGAGGTCGTCGGGCACGACGTCGGTGATGGGCACGTCGGCCTCCTCGCCGTCACGGATGACACGGGCCGTCCGCGGTTGGAGGCCCATGAGCGCGCGGATGGCGTCGGATGCGCTGCCCTTGGCCCGCGCCTCCAGCAGCCGGCCGAACAGGATCAGCGCGATGATCGTGGCCGACGAATCGAAGTAGGTCGCTCCCGAGCCGGCGCCGATGCCGCCGAAGACCGTGACGACGGCGCTGTAGCCGTAGGCCACCGACGTGCCGAGCGCGATCAGCGTGTTCATGTTGGAGGTCCCGTGCTTGAGCGCGCTCCACGCACTCGCGTAGAAGGGCCGCGCCGCCCAGAATTGCACGGGCGTCGCCAGCGCCATGGCGATCGCGTTGAGCCAGCCCATCCCGATCGTGCGCTCGACGCCCGGCACGAGCATGAGCGCCATGATGGCGGCCGCGCTCGTGCCGCTCACGATGAGCCGCCGGCGCAGCCGCCGCACCTCGGTCCGGCGGGAGAGGCGCTCGATCTCTGCCTCCAGCGTGTCCGAGCCGCCGATCTCGCGCGCCTCGTAGCCGGCCTCGGCCACCGCCGCCCGCATGTCGTCGATCGCGACCGCGCCCGGCATGTACGTCAGCACCACCTGCTCCGCCTCGGCGCTCGCCTCGACGCGCCCCACGCCGTCGAGGGCACGCAGCGCCGACTCGACGCGTTGGGCGGCGGCCGCGTCGGCGAGCCCGGGAACGCTCAGGACCGCGTCCTGCCTGGCCGTGCCGTAACCGGCGCTGGCCACCGCGCTCGCCATCGCGCTCACGGTCCGCCCGTCCGGGGCGAAGGTGACTGCGGCGGTCTCGGTGGCGAGGTTCACGACGACGTCAGAGACGCCCGCGACCGTCTCGATGGCACGCTCAACGGTGCTCACGCACGATGCGCAGGTCATGCCCTCGATGGGCAGCACGACCCGGCGGGTCGGCTCGGCGACTTGATGCTGCGTCATCACCGGTTCGCCACTTCGTACAGCTCGAGCAGCTCGCCCAGGACCTCCTCTTCCCGCCCCTCGCGGACGCCGTCGACGACGCAGGAGCGCAGGTGGCCGTCGAGCATGAGCAGCTCCAGCTTCTCGATGGCGCGGCGCACGGCGTGTGTCTGCTTCAGCACGTCGACGCAGTAGGCGTCGGCCTCGATCATCCGGCGGACGCCGTCGAGGTGGCCCGCGAGGTAGTTGAGCCGCTTGAGCGCATCGTCCTTGACGGGAGCAAGCATCGAAGAGCCTCCTGCTCGACCAAGCTTAGACCCATACCCCCTGGGGGAGGGTCGCTCACAGTGTACGCGCTTGACGCGGGCGTTTCAACTGGTGGCCCGCGCCGTATACTGCGTCGCCATGACGCAGATCGGCTACGGCATCATCGGGTCACTGGCGCTGAGCGGGGTGCTGGTGGTCGTGCTGGTCGTGCTCGCGGGCATGCCGGTGCTCGCGGGGCTGGGGCTGCTGGCCGCGCTCGACGTCGCCATCGTCTTCGGCGGCTATGCGGCGATGCGGCGGGCCCGGCGCTAGACCGGCATGCCCCAGATCGGGTACCACTCGCTGATCTGGCGCGCCGTGGGGAGCGTCTTGCGCAGCGCCGCTTCCATGCGCAGCTCGAGCGGGTGGTCGCGCTCGCTGTCCTCGTCGTCGCCGAGCGGCGCGAAGGGCGTGTAGGCCCGCACGCGCGGCTGGTACATCCAGTAGACCCGCCGCTCCTTCCACTTGAACGGGTAGATGGCCGCGATGACGCGGTCACCCAGGCCGCCTGCCTCGAGCGCTGTGCCGATGACCTCCGTCGCGGCGGCGAGCTCGGGGAGCCCTTCACCCCGGACGACCACCCACGGGTGCCCGTCGCCGTCGCTCACGACGTCGAAGCGGGCGTCGGAGGACGACAGCGCGCTGAGCGCCGCGCCCACCTCCGCCTTCGCCGCATCGGGGTCCTGGTCGGCGTTCGGGCGGACCAGCACGCCGACCTCGCCCGTGGTGACGGTCTCGAACTCCCGCTCGAGGCGCTCGGCAGCGCGGCCCATGGCCTCTGCGGCCGTCTCCCAGTCCGCGGTCTTGTTCTTCGAGAGGAACCAGCACATATGCGCTACGCCAGTACCATGATGCCGCTCTCCATCATCCCCACCCCTCCAAAAGCCCCTCTTGGGGGCGCCCATGATAACGGACGCCGCCGCTTGGGTCACGACGCGGCGAGCGCTCGCGCGGCGGCCCGGAAGCCGGGCGCGGCTCCTTCGAGCACGCTTTCGTCAACGCAGTACGAGATGCGGAAGTAGCCGGGCATGCCGAAACCGCGGCCAGGCACGACCAGCACGCCGTGCTCCTGGAGCGCGCTCACGAGCCGCATCTCGTCGTCCACGGGGGAGCGCGGGAACATATAGAAGGCGCCCCCCGGCTTGAACACGTCGTATCCAGCGTCCACCAGGACGCCGTGCAGGTAGTCGCGCTTGGCCTGGTAGTCGCCGACGTCGACCGTGACGCCCTGGAGGCCGCGGACGAGGTGCTGCATGAGCGCCGGCGCGTTCACGAACCCCAGCGTGCGGTTGCAGAAGACGAGCGCGTCCATCAGCTCCTCGCCGCCGGGGAGCTCGGGGCTGAGCGCGACGTACCCGATGCGCTCGCCGGGCAGCGCGAGGTCCTTCGAATGCGACGTGACGGTGACGGTGCGCGGGTAGACGGCCTGCGGGAACGGGTACGCCGCGCCGTCGAAGATGATCTTGCGGTACGGCTCGTCGCTCAGGAGGTATATCTCGGTGCCGAGCTCCGCCCCTCGGCGTTCGAGGAGCTCGGCAAGCTCCGCGATGAAGCCGGCGTCGTAGACGGCCCCCGAGGGGTTGTTGGGCGAGTTGAGCAGGACCACCCGCGTGCGGGCCGTCAGCTTCGACCCGAGCTCGGCGAGGCCGGGCGTGAAGCCGGCGCCGCAGCCGACGACGACGGGCACGGCGCCGTGGTTCGCGGCGTAGAAGAGGTACTCGGCGAAGAAAGGCGCGAGGACGACGACCTCGTCGCCGGGGTCGCAGAGCGCGTGCAGCACGACGTTGATCCCGCCGCCGGCGCCGACGCACATCATGATGTGCTGCGGCTCATAGGGCAGCCCGGTGTCGCCGGCCAGCGCGCCCGCGACCGCCGCGCGGGTCTCCGGATAGCCCGCGTTGGGCATGTAGCGGTGCGCCCCGGCCGGGGGCGCGTCCGCGTAGGCGCGGAGCGCGTCGAAGAACTCGGCCGGCGGCTCCATGACCGGATTGCCCAAGGAGAGGTCGAAGACGTTCTCCTCGCCGCGCTCGCGCTTGAGCTTGATGCCCAGCTCGAACATCCGGCGGATCCAGGAGCTGTCGGCCATGTGCTTCCGCACGCCGGCGGCGATCGCCAATGCTCACCCCGTTTGCGCGCGCCAGCATACCAGCAGGGCACCGGGGCACTGCCTTGGACGAGCGGCAGTGCTTCGAAGGGGCGGCAGTGCCGTCCCCCGCCCTCTCCCTGGCCAGGGAGAGGGCGGGGGTGAGGGTCGAGCCGGGCGGGACGGCGGCCATCGGCCGCGCCCCCTCACCTCAATCCTCTCCCCCTTGGGGGCGAGGAGGAAGAACGAGGCTGCCACCCAGAGAAAGCTAGCCGCTCCGCGCGGCGGACCGCGCGGACCGGGCTGGTATCATGGCCCCGCCGAGCCGCAGGGGGTCTTTCATGCCGGCCGAGACGGGAAAGCGCTTCGAGTGCCCGGAGCAGGGCGCGCAGTACATGGTCACCCGCGGCGGTGACGGGGAGCTCTCATGCGTCGCGGCACCCGAAGACGAGGCCGACCGGCTCGGTAAGCGCTACCAGGACGCGAAGACGGGGGTGACGGTCCTGTGCATCCGGGCGGGGGGCTCCCGCGTCTGCTGCGACGGAGCACCGATGGAGCTGCTCGCCGCCAAGACGCTGCCCTCGTCGGACTGACAAGGGCACAGCCCTTGACCCACTCGCCAGCGCCGACTGTGGCTTTTGACAGGCGCGACCAAGCGCTGGCCGCACCGCTGAACTGAACGGCGCTCTACTCTAGCCGGCGGATGACCGCGACGACCTTCCCGTACACGGCGACGTTCTCCGCGGGCACGACGATCGGGTCCATCTGCACGTTGGCCGGCTGGAGGCGGATGCGGTCGCCCTCGCGGTAGAACCGCTTCAGCGTCGCCTCCTCTTCGAGCTTCAGCCACGCCGCCACCATGTCGCCGTCGCGCGGGTCGGCCGTTGGCCGCAGCACGACGATGTCGCCGTCGTCGATGAGCGCGTCGATCATCGAGTAGCCCTTCACGCGCAGCGCGTACAGGTTCTCCGGCTGGCGCGGCGTCAGCTCCGGCGGCAGCGACACCGTCTCCACGTCCTCGGCGGCCAACTGCGCGGCCTCGGGCACGGGCATCGGCGAGCCGGCGGCGATCGCGCCGATGATCGGCACGGAGATCAGCTCGACGGCCTTGTCCGGCTCGTCGCCCACGAGCTCGATCCCGCGGGAGATGTCGGGCGACCGGCGCAGGTAGCCCTCGCGCTCGAGGATCCGCACGTTGTAGTCGACGACCGACGTGGAGCTGATGGCGCACCCCGCCTGGATCTCGCGGACCGACGGCATGTAGCTGTGGTCGGCGCGGTATGCGCGGATGAAGTCGAGTATCTGCTGCTGGCGTGGGCGGAGTGGGGGCATGGCGCCTCGCATGGAGTTGGAACGTCTGTTCGCCAGCCTAGCGCTGCCCGCGCGTGCGCGTCAACGAACAGTTGTCCCACTTCGCGGGCGAACGGGGAGCCTGAGGCGGACGGTGGGGGTTACTCGGACGCCGTGGTCTTCGCGAGCCGCTTCATCAGCCGCGACTTGCGGCGCGCGGCGTTGTTGCGGTGGATGACGCCCTTGGTGTCGGCGCGGTCGAGCGCGCTGATCGCCTGCGCGACGGCGGCCGCCGCCTCGGGGGCTTCGCCACCGTCCATGGCGCGGACGGCCTTGCGGACGGCGGTGCGTGTGGTGGAGCGCACCTGGCGGTTGGCGACGCGGCGGCGCTCCTGGACTCGTGCGGTCTTCTTGGCGGGCAACGCTAGCTCCTCAGAGTCACGGGACGTGTGCGCCACCATTATGCCTGGTGAGGGGCTGCTCCGCCACCCTGCTCGGCCTTGCGGCGGCGGCGCGGGGCTTTGGCCTCGGCGGTCCGCCGGGGCGTCCGCAGCAGCTCGCGAGTGACGCTCTGCACGCCGCGCACGCCCTCGAGGCGCGAGAAGAGGCGCGAGAGCTGCTCGAGCGAGGCCACCTGCGCCGTGAAGTGCACCGTCACGCCCTCGTCGCTCACGTCCGTCCGCGAGCCCTGGATGTTGATGTGCTCGGCGGACGTCGCGCCGGTGATGTCGTGGAGCAGCCCCACGCGGTCGAATGCCTCCACCCGGAGGCGGACGGGGAAGAGCGTCCGAGCAGGGCTCCAGGAGACCGCGACCGTGCGGCCCCGGTCGCCGACCGAGGGGAGGTTCGTGCAGTCGGCGCGGTGCACCGTGACGCCGCGCGTTCGCGTCAAATAGCCCGTGATGTCGTCGCCCGGCAGCGGGTGACAGCACTCCGCCATGCGCGTCAGCAGGTCCCCGACCCCGAGCACCGTCACGCCCGTCGTGGTTGCGTCGGCAGCGGCCGAAGCCGGCGCCGGCTGCGGCGTCTCCGGCTCGGTCCCCGCGATGTGCTCGGCCACTTGCGCCATCGACACGAGGCCCCCGCCGACGGCAGCGTACAGGTCGTCGGCGGAGTCGAAGTGGAACATCCCGGCGATCGTTTTCACGTCGGTCCGCGAGCTCAGGCGCCGCAGCTCCCGCTTGAGGAGGTCGCGGCCTCGATCGACGTTCACCCCGCGCTCCTCGCGGCGGAACCAGGCGCGCACGGCGTGGCGGGCATTCGCGGTCTTGATGTAGCCGAGGTGCTTGTTGAGCCAGTCGAGGCTCGGCCCCCGCGCCACGCTGCTCGTCAGTATCTCGACGTTGTCGCCGTTGTGCAGCTGCGTGTCGAGCGAGACCAGCTTGCCGTTGACCTTGGCGCCGATGCAGCGGTGCCCCAGCTCCGTGTGGATGCGGTAGGCGAAGTCGATCGGCGTCGCGCCGGCCGGGAGCTCCTTGATCTCGTTCTTTGGCGTGTAGACGAAGACCTGGTCCCGGAAGACGTCGGTCTGCACCGTCTCGAGGAACTCCTCCGTGCCGCTGACCTCGTGCTGCCAGTCCAGCAGCTGCCGCAGCCACGTCATGCGCTCGTCCGATCGCTGACTCTTCGGGCCCACGCCCTCCTTGTAGCCCCAGTGCGAGGCGACGCCGTATTCGGCGACCTCGTGCATGTCGTACGTCCGCACCTGGACCTCCACCGGCAGCCCGCCGATGGAGCGGACCGAGGTGTGCAGCGACTGGTACAGGTTCTCCTTCGGGCCCGCGATATAGTCGTCGAACTGGCCCGGCACCGGGCGCCAGAGCGTGTGGACGACGCCCAGGACGCCGTAGCAGTCCTGCACGGTGGGCACGAGCACGCGGACGGCGAACAGGTCGTAGATGTCCTTGAGCTGCTTGCCCTGGGCCTCGTAGGCCTGCGCCTTGGTATAGATGCCGTAGATGTGCTTGGGCCGTCCGGTGACCTCGGCCTCGAAGCCGGCGCGCTTGAGCTCGCCCGAGAGCACGTCGGTCACCTGCTCGACGTACGCCTCGCGCTCCTTCCGCTTGCTGGCCAGCAGCTTCGAGATCGCGCGGTACTGGTTCGGCTGGAGGTACCGGAACGCCTGGTCCTCCAGCTGCCACTTGATCTCGCCCATGCCCAGGCGGTGGGCCAGCGGGGCGTAGATGTCCAGCGTCTCCTGGGAGATGGCCACGCGGCGGGCCGGTGGGAGCGCGCCGAGCGTCTGCATGTTGTGCAAGCGGTCGGCCAGCTTGATCAGCACGACGCGGATGTCCTCCGCCATGGCGACGAGCATCTTGCGGACGCTCTCGGCCTGGGCGTCGTCGGCCGCGCGCAGCGGCTCCACCTCGTCGCTGGCGAGCGTGTCGAGCTTCGCCAGCTTCGTGACGCCGTCGACCAGGCGCGCGACCTCGTCGCCGAACTCAGTCCGCAGCTCGTCGAGGCTCACGCCGCAGTCCTCGATGACGTCGTGCAGCAGCGCCGCCGCGATCGTCGGCGCGTCGAGGGAGCGGTCCGCGAGGTACGTGGCGGCGCTGACCGGGTGGTCGATATACGGGCCGCCGGAACGCCGGCTCTGGCCCTTGTGGGCGCGGGTGGCATAGTCGAGCGCGCTCTGAACGAACGCGACCTTCTCGGCCGGCAGGTACGAGGCGACCTTGTCGAGCAGCTCCGACATGTCACTCATTATAGGGGGGTGCGGCATGCCGATCGCGCAGGTGGGATACCGCCGGTCGCGCGGCCACGGGTCAACAAGCTCCCCGTTGGATCCCGACCGACTGCAGTGGTCCGGGATAAGGGCATTCACTTGGTCGTGGTGCGATGGATGCTCTTGACAGCCTCCGTAGGGGCCCTTAGCATCAAGGGTGCGAGGGGTACTGCTTCTCGCCATTTGCTCCCCGGTCGCTAGGCCGCAGATGGGGATTCGTCCCCTCCCTGTTGTCACCGGCCGGGGTTTTTTGTCCGCGAGAATCGATGCGATGGCCCAACAACACCAGCCTCGAGCAATCGTCTTCTTTGACGGCCAGAACCTCTTCCGCGTGGCCAAGAACGCTTGGGAGCATCATGGCCCACCGTACGGGTGGCCTTGCTTCGACGTTGTGAAGCTGGCGCAAGCGTTGGTCGACCGTCTCGGTGGCCGCCAGCTCAGTCAGATAAGGTTCTACACCGGCGTCCCTACATCCCGACAGAACGAGTTCTGGTCTCGGTTTTGGAGAAACAAGCTCTACGTCCTTGAGCAGCAAGGCGTTTACGTCTATCGGGGTCGGATCAGCAATGCCCAGGAGAAAGGGGTCGATGTGAGCATAGCCACCGACCTGCTTTGGCTGACCTACAAGCAGCAACTGGACATGGCGATCATCGTCAGCCAGGACTCTGACCTGGCGCCGGCTGTCGTGCGAGCGAAGGAGTTCGCCAAGGACCAAGGGAGATGGGTGACATTCGAATCTGCCTTCCCCGAGGCGCCGCACCGGTCTATCGGCGGTCCTAAAGCGCACCGTGGTATTGACGGCACCGACTGGGTGGTGATCGACAAGGCCACCTATGACGCGTGCATCGATCCGAGGGATTACAGGTAGCCACACCCAGCAACGGCCGCATCCATGCAAGATCGTTTCGGTTCGTTTCGCAACAGCCTCTTATAATGGCCGCCGCCGGGCCCACGCCACGCGGCCCCGCGCCCATGCGAGAGGCATCCTTCATGTACCAGGCCCCCCGCGGCACCGCCGACATCCTGCCCGAAGACCAGCGCTACTGGTCCTACGTCGCCTCCGTCACCGCCGCCGCAGCCCACACCTCCGGCTACAGCCGCATCGACACGCCCACGTTCGAAGATACGGGCCTCTTCACCCGGACCGTCGGCGAAGAGACGGACATCGTCTCGAAGGAGATGTACAGCTTCGTGGACCGCGGCGGGCAGGAGGTGACGCTACGCCCCGAGGGCACCGCCGCCGTCTGCCGCGCCTACATCGAGCACGGGCTGCACAACCAGGCCCAGCCGGTGCGGCTCTACTACCTGGCGTCCATGTTCCGCTACGACCGCCCGCAAGCAGGGCGCTACCGGCAGTTCCACCAGTTCGGCGCCGAGGCCATCGGCGACGCCGCGGCGGCGGTCGACCTCGAGATGA
>JACZSI010000189.1 GCA_022574265.1 Chloroflexota bacterium
GGGCCACGGCACGGGCGTGCCCGGCGGAGTCGCGGTCGGCGCGGACGTCGCCGTTGGCGCGGGCGCGGACGTCGCGGTGGGCGCGGACGTCGGCGTCGGAGTCGCCGTCGGGTCGGCGGAGCAGGCAGCGAGCGCGACGACGGCGACGAGCAGCGCGGCCCATCGAAGGTGACGTGGCATGTCCATGGAATAAGCCCTCCTACGCGCACTACGCCCGCGGGGCGTCGACGGTTCGCGCGCCTAGGCGACGACGACCCGGACGCTCGTCATGCCGGGGATCGCGCGGATCTCGTCCACCATCGCATCCGTCAGCTCGTCGTCGAACCCCACGATCATCGTCGCGTTCCCGCGCGGGCCGTCGCGGCCGACCTCCATGAAGCTGATGTTGGCGTCGTGCTCGCCCGCGATGGTCCCGACCTTGCCGATCATCCCCGGCTGGTCGACCTGCGACGTGAACAGCATGAACGGCGCGCTCGGCTCCATGTCCAGGCTGAAGTCGTCGAGGCGCACGAGGTGCACGCGGCCGCTGACCGACGTCCCGCCGACGCGCACGCGGCCGGTGCTGGTGCGCACCTCGACGACGACCAGGTTGGTGTACTGGCCGGCGCCCTCGCGGTCCTTCTCCTCGACCACGTTGAGGCCGCGCTCGCGGGCCAGCGTCGGCGCGTTCACCAGGTTCACCCGCATATCCGTTGCCGCCCCGAGGACCCCGACGAGCACGGCCGAGCCCAGGATGGACGTGTCGTACTCGGCGATCTCGCCCGCGACCCGCACCGAGACCGAGTCGAGCTGGCCGTCGGTCAGCTGGATGGCGAGCTTGGCCATCGTCGTCGCCACCGGGACGTAGGGAGCGAGCGCCTCCCGGACGTCCGCCGGCAGGAACGGCACGTTGAGGGTGTACGACGCCGGCTCGCCCGCGAGGACCGCGATCACCTGGTCGGCGACCTCGACGGCGACCTCCACCTGCGCCTCCTCGGTGGACGCGCCGAGGTGCGGCGTCACGACGACGTGGTCCTGATCGAGCAGCGGCAGCTCGCCGGGCGGCTCCGTCGCGAAGACGTCGAGGGCCACGCCGCCGATCCGCCCGCTCGCTAGCCCCTCGCGCAGCAGCGCCTCGTCGATCAGCCCGCCGCGCGCCGCGTTCACGATGCGCACGCCCGGCTTGAGCGACTCGAACTGCTTGGCGCTGATGAGGCCCTTCGTGCCGGCCGTGAGCGGCGTGTGGATGCTGATGAAGTCCGAGGAGGCGAGCAGCCGGTCCATGTCCACCATCTCGACGCCGAGGCTCCGAGCGAACTCCTGCGGCACGTAGGGGTCGTGGGCCAGGATGGTCATCTGGAAGGCCTTCGCCCGCCGTGCGAACTCGGAACCGACCTTCCCGAGGCCCACGATGCCGAGGGTCTTGTTGCGCAGCTCCACCCCGGTGAACTTGGACCGCGTCCACTCGCCGCGCCGCATGGACGCATCCGCCTGCGGTACGTTGCGCGCGAGCGCCATCATCAGCGCGAAGGCGTGCTCGGCCGCCGCGATCGTGTTCCCGGTCGGAGCGTTGACGACCGCGATGCCACGGCCCGTCGCGGCGTCGATGTCGATGTTGTCGACGCCGACCCCGGCGCGGCCGATGACCTGGAGCCGGCCGGCCGCCGCGATGACCTCGGCCGTGACCTTGGTCTCGCTGCGCACGAGGAGCGCGTCGTAGTCGCCGACGATGGCGAGCAGGTCGGCGGGCGAGAGGCCTGACTTGGCGTCGACGTCGTGGCCTGCTGCGACGAGGCGCTGGACCCCGGCCTCGTCGATGGGGTCGGAAACGAGGATGCGTGCCATGCCTAGCCGGCCTTGGCGGGCTGGTAGCCGAGCTTGGGCAGCGCCTCTTTGAGCGCCGCGAAGACCTCGTCGATGTCCTCGCTCGAGACGTAGCCCATGTGGCCGATGCGGAACACGCGCCCCGCGAGCCGGCCGCGTCCCTCGGCGGCGATGATGTCGTAGTCGTCGCGCAGCATGTCCAGCAGGTCCTGGTCCTTGACGCCCTCGGGCAGGTACGCCGCGGTCACGGTGTTGGAGGCGTACTTCTCCTCGGTCGCGACGAGCTCGAGGCCGAGCGCCTTGAGGCCGTCGCGCGTGTACTGCGCGATCTCCTGATGGAACGCGTAGACCGACTCCATGTCGCCCTGGGCCAGCATCTGCTGGAGGGAGTGGTCGAGCCCGTACATCAAGGAGATGGCCGGCGTCCACGGCGTCTGCCCGAGTCCGAAGGACTTCTTGGCCTCGGCGAGGCTGAAGTAGAACTTCGGCATCGTGGCCGTCTCCGACGCCTTCCAAGCGCGCGCGCTGAAGCTGATCATGGCGAGCCCCGGCGGGCACTTCCAGCCCTTCTGCGAGCCCGCGAGGACCACGTCGAGGTCCCAGGCGTCCACGGGCAGGTTGATGGAGCCGAGCGACGAGATCGCGTCGACCAGGATGAGCTTGTCGAACTCGCCCTTGACGATGCCCGCGATCGCCTCGAGCTCGTTGGTGATGCCGGTGGACGTCTCGTTGTGCGTGACGAGCACCGCCGAGACGGCCGGGTCGTCCTTGAGCGCCTGGCGGACCCGCTCGGGGTCCACCGCCTCGCCGTCCGGGAACTTGAGGACGTTCACGTCGGCGCCGTAGGCCGTCGCGATGCGGGCGAAGCGGTCGCCGAAGTTGCCCACGCTGACGGCGAGCACGCGCTCGCCGGGCGAGAGCGTGTTGACGATGGCCGCCTCCATGGCGCCGGTGCCGGAGGAGGTGAAGACGAAGACGTCGTTCTGGGTGAGGAACGCGCGCTGGAGGTTGGCGGTGATGCGCCTGAGCATCTCCGCGAACTCGGCCCCGCGGTGGTCGATCATCTCCTTGCT
>JACZSI010000190.1 GCA_022574265.1 Chloroflexota bacterium
CCGGGATGGCTTGTTTCGAGGCGTCGCCGTCCTATACTGTCGCCGAAAGCCCCGGGAGGTCGACCGCATTACCGAAAGGCTCACGAGACCCGACAGCACGCCCCGTCACAGGTGGCGATGGCTGATCTTCGCCGGGGTGGTGTTGCTGGGGTCCGCCGTGCAAGCGTGTGGTGACGATGCTCCCACACCCACGCCAGCCAGGGCGGGAGACGACGGGACCCTGGAGGTAGGCCACCGGAACTACGCCTTCGAACCGCGCAGCATGGCTTTCGACGTCGGCCAGACGGTGGAGTTCACGCTGGTGTCCCGCGACATCCCGCACACGTTCACGGTGAAGGACCTGGGCATCGACTGGGAGGTCTCGAGAGAGCCACGGACGCAGAGCTTCACGTTTGAGGAAGCGGGCACGTTCAAGCTCATCTGTGCCATCCCAGGACACGAAGGCTCGGGCATGGTTGGGACGGTGGAAGTGCGCTAGGCCCGCGGCGAACGCGAGGCAGGTGAAAGGAGAGCAGCGATGGACATCTATATCACCCTGGTACTGATGGCCCACATCTTCTCGGGCATCCTCTGGATCGGGATCCTGTACTACTTCAACTTCGGCCAAGCGCTGAAGTTCCCCCAGATGGAAGCATCGGCACGGTCCAACGCGGTGACCGTGCTCGTGCCTCATCTCCTCGAGCTGTTCCGCTGGTCGGCGCTGGCGACCGTGGTGTTCGGCATCGCCTTGATCGTGGGTTTTGGGATCGACCGGGATGGCTACTACGACAGCGGACAGTTCCGGTCCATCGCCATCGGCGGGGCGATCGGCATCGCCATGGCCCTCAACGTCTGGCTCCTCATCTTCCCGACGCAGCAGAAGATCATCGCCGCGACGAGGGCCACGATAGCCGATGGCACGCCCGCCCCGGCCGACCAGCCGAAGTGGGCTCGGACAGCGCTGCTCGCGTCGCGGACCAACACGATGCTCTCGATCCCGATGCTGTTCTTCATGGTCGGAGCACGAAACCTACCGGGCTTGTGGGGGTAACCATGACGAATCCACTCCTTTCCGTCAAAGGCACGCTCATCTCCGGCTTCATCATCCTCGCCGTCCTGGTGGGAGTGATCCGCATCTACTACGAGTTCATCGCCTAGGAGGCTTGGTAGGGGCGCGATGAATCGCGCCCCTACGGATGAGCGGACCGCCTGGCGAACCGCGCCGGTTCTCGTGATGCGTCCGCGACTGCACCGTGGCGCCATTGACCGGCGGCTTCCCGCCCTCTAGCATCGACGGATGGCCACGCCCCCACGCGACGATTACGGCCCCCGCTCGATCGATCTGCACCGCCGGCTCAAGGGGAAGCTGTCGGTGTCGTCGCGCGTCGAGCTCTCGACGACCGACGACCTCTCGCTCGCCTACACGCCGGGCGTCGGGGCCGTCAGCAGCGCGATCGCCGACGACCCGGAGCTCAGCTACGAGCTGACGGGGCGCGGGAACACGATCGCGGTCGTCAGCGACGGCTCGGCCGTCCTGGGGCTCGGGAACCTTGGCGCTCTCGGCGCGATGCCGGTGATGGAGGGCAAGTGCGTCCTCTTCAAGGAGCTGGGCGGCATCGACGCCATCCCGCTGGTGCTGGACACCCAAGACATCGATGAGCTGGTCGCGACGGTGCGCGCCATCGCGCCTTCCTTCGGTGGGATCAACCTGGAGGACATCTCGGCGCCGCGCTGCTTCGAGGTCGAGGAGCGGCTGCAGGACCTGGGCATACCGGTGTTCCACGACGACCAGCACGGGACGTCCATCGTCGTGCTGGCCGCGGTGCTGAACGCCCTCAAGGTCGTCGGCAAGCGGCTCGATGCCGTGAAGATCGTGTTCTCCGGAGCCGGCGCCGGGGGGATCGCCTCGGCCAAGATGCTCTTGGAGGCCGGCGCGGCGAACATGACGCTGGTGGACAGCCAGGGCGCGATCTATGAGGGGCGGGACGACCTGAACGAGGCCAAACGCCAGATCGCAAAGCTCACGAACCGGGAGGGCGCCGCGGGCAGCATCCACGACGCCATCGAGGGCGCCGACGTGTTCATCGGCCTCTCGATGGCCGGCGTGCTCGGCCGGGAGGACGTCGCGCGGATGGCCAAGGACTCCGTGGTCATCGCGATGGCGAACCCGGTGCCGGAGATCATGCCGGACGAGGCCGCCGCGGGCGGCGCCGCGGTGATCGGCACGGGGCGCAGCGACTTTCCCAACCAGGTCAACAACGTGCTGGCGTTCCCCGGCGTCTTCCGCGGGGCGCTGGACGCACGCGCGACGCGGGTCACGCCCGCCATGCGGCTTGCCGCTGCCACCGCGCTCGCGGGCATGGTGCCCTCGCCGACGGCCGAGCGCATCCTGCCCTCGCCGCTGGACCGCAGCGTCGCGCCGACGGTCGGGAAGGCCGTCGCGGCGGCCTGGACGGGCTAGGCGCCCCGTCCCCTACTCGTCGTGGCCCTTGTAGAGCAGCTGGAGGCCGTGGCCGTCCGGGTCGTCGAAGTAGATGCAGGTGGGGTCGCCCCGGCGCCCCCGTGTCGTGACGCCCTCGGCCTCGAGCCGGGCCTTCGTTTCCTCGTAGCTTGCGGGCTCCATGAGCAGCGCCATGTGGTTGAGCTCGCTGGCGGGGTGGATCTCCGGCCCGCGGCGGCTCGCGTCGAACAGCGCGATCTGCTGGCTCTCGCCACAGTGCAGGAATGACTGCCACTCGCTCTCGTGGGCGACGGTCATGCCGAGCAGGTCGATGTAGAAGCGCTTCGAGCGTTCGAGGTCCTTCACCCACAGCACCACGTGGTCGATCCCCGTCGTCTTGATCTGGACCTTCGTCTGTACCATCGGTTCCCCTCCTG
>JACZSI010000191.1 GCA_022574265.1 Chloroflexota bacterium
CGCATACGCGTCCACGACCGTCTCGGTGCCCGTCAGCGCGAGCGCGTCGATGACCATCGTCGCCACGCGCTCGGCCTGGTGCGTGTTGACCTGGAAGAACGACGGCGACGCGACCCGGAACGTGTGGCCCAGCAGCTCCTCGGTGTAGTGCTTCTGGCCCGAGGCCATCGGCACGCCGGCTTCATGGAACGCCGGCTGGAGCATCCAGCTGCCGGTGTTGATGCCGTAGCGAAGCGAGAGCTGGGTCGTCTCGGCGGCGTGGCCCTGGAGGGCGGCGAGCGCGGAGTTGATCCAGGGCGCCATGATGAGGCACTCCTCGACGTCGACGTGGCGCCGGAGCTCCCGGTGCACGAAGCCGAGCCGTCCTTCGCGCTCACCGGAGGCCGGACGGCTGACGGTGAAGCGCGCGTGGTTCCGGTAGCCCAGCTCCTCGGGACTCGCTACCGTCGGCCCGACGTCGACGCCGTCGAGCCCGCCGACCCGCGCGAGCGCATCCACGACGATCTCGCGCTTCATCTCGAGCTGGCGCTCGTAGCGGATGTGCTGCCACTGGCACCCGGTGCACGCGCCGAAGTACCCGCACGCCGCCACGACGCGGTCCGGCGAGGGCTCGATGACCTCGACGACCTGCGCCGCGATGTAGCCGCGCCGCTCGCGCAGGACCTCGGCGACGACAGTCTCGCCGGAGATGCCGCCGAAGACGTAGACAGGCTTGCCATCGACTTGGGCCAACGCCTCCCCCAACCGGCCCATGCCGGAGAGCTCCAGGCGGAGCACGCGCCGCTCCGTTGGCGGGGAAACGACCATGCCCGCCATACTAGCAGCCAGGGCACAGCCAGGGCACAGCCCTGGACCCGTTAGGGGTAGCTCTGAGGCCTCCGGCGAGCCCTGGTGCCCAGTGGCGAGCGCGGTCTCGGTACAATGGGGCGACGAGCCGAGACTGGAGTCGCCCGTGAGCGCACAGAGCCCCGCTTACCCCAGGCACCTGCCCACCGAGGGCACCCCGTTGCCATGAACGAAGAACGCGACCCGAACGCGCTCTACGTCCACGTGGCCGAATTCCTGCCCGTGCTGGCCTATGGACAGGTCTTCGGCGTTATGGATCTGTCGATGCGCATCTACCGCCAGGCTCGCGCGTCCGACGGCTACATCGCGGGCGGGCTCAAGGCGAAGTGGTGGCGCAAGGAGTTCTGGTCGTTCACCGTGTGGGAGGACCGCGACGCCATGGAGCGCTTCGTCCGTGGGCCTCTGCATGCACAGGCGGCCGCCCACGTGCTCGAATTCGCCGCACCGGGCGCCTGCTACGTGGAGTGGGTGGCGCCAGGGCCGGCGGACTGGCCGGAGGCGGTCGAGCGCCTCAAGAGCCCGACGCGCTACTTCGTGCCGCCGCCGCTCACCCGGCTCCGGTAGCTGGGAACAGGCCACACGGTCGCAGACACGGCGCATCCTGCATCACCCGAGCGTTGGCCCGAGACCGTTCGTGCTGAGGCTCTCGAAGCACGAACGAACGCTTGCCTGGACGAACGCGCTGGGAGCAAGGCCGCTCCCGCCCTTCGAGAGCCTCAGGACGAGCGGACGAGCGGTCGAGCGCGCAGCCTTCCCGTTCGTGCTGAGGCTCTCGAAGTACGAACGAACCCTTAGCTGGACGAACGCGCTGCGAGCGAGGCCGCTCTCGCCCTAGCGGCGCTTGAACAGCCCGAGGAACCGGTCCTGGTACTCGTCGAACAGCCCCCAGCGCTCGAGCTCTCGGTGGACCTCCGACGGGTCGGCGTTGCCGCGCCGGGCCTGCTCCAGCAGCGCCTCGATCCGGCGGCGCGCGTCGCGGGGCACGCCACCGTCGGTCTCCAGGAGCCCCTGGGAGCGCAGCTCGGAGGCGTTGGAGCGTGCTGACCGCGCCGTCAGCTCGTAGATGAACTTCATCAGCGAGACGTCCCACAGGTCGTCCACGCCACGGATGACCGCCTCGAGCGGCTTGTGGTCGCGGTCCAGGCGCGCCACGATCCGCGCCGTGACCTCCTGCGCCCCGCCGGAGACGATCGTGGTCTCCATGCCCTCGTTCTTGTAGGAGTAGAGGAGGCCTGGCGCGTCGGGGCCGATCTCGCGCATCAGGTGCTCGATATAGCTGCGCGCGTCGTCGCCGAAGCCCTCGTGCCGCGACAGGTAGTAGGGCGTGACCACGTGCGGTCGCTCGGCGCGGACCACCCCCTCGCGCACCACCGACTCGAGCTCGCCGCGGGCGTCGACCTCCCGGAAGAGCGGCTCGGTCACCAGGTAGTACCGCACGAGGGTCGTGCCGAAGGTCGCCAGCGCCTGCGTGGGCGGGCGGACCACGTAGGTGTTGTCGGCGGCCTCGGCGAGCCGCTGGTCGTGATCGTCCATACGCTCATTATAAGCCCGGCCTGGAGGGGCTCCGGTGGGCCGCACCGCCACGCACGGCCTTTTGCCGCGTGGGCGGCGCCCGCTTTATACTGGGTCCTCCTATCCCAGCGAGCGGTCCGCGAAGGGTTCTGTGCATGGCCTCCTACGACCTGGCGATCATCGGCGCGGGCCCCGGCGGCTACGTCGCGGCCATCCGTGGCGGTCAGCTCGGCCTCAAGACCGTCTGCATCGAGCGCGAGGCCGTCGGCGGCGTCTGCCTGAACTGGGGATGCGTCCCCAGCAAGTCGCTCATCCGCAACGCCGAGGTCCTGCGGCTCGTGCGGAACGCAGGCGACTTCGGCATCACGACCGGCCCGGTCGAAGCCGACTACGGCGCGGCGCTGAAGCGCAGCCGGGGGGTCGTCGACCGGCTCGGCAAGGGGATCAAGGCCCTGTTCCGCAAGCACGGCGTCGACCTGCTCGAGGGCGAGGCGCGGC
>JACZSI010000192.1 GCA_022574265.1 Chloroflexota bacterium
AGGCCGTCGGGGCCGCGGCCAAGCGCTTCAAGGACGAGGCCGGGGTCGACATGGTGAAGGTCGACATCCGCACGCACGAAGAGGAGCTCTTCGACGAGGTCACGGCCGTGATCGAGGTCGGACTCGAGGTCTACCCGCAGATCGGGTTCCCGACGCAGGGCGCGTCGCGCGGCGTGCAGGGCGGGCCGGAGGTGGAGGCACACGTGATGAAGTGGGCGCACGCGATCCAGGACGCCGGCGCGGCGCTGATCGACCTCACGAACGTGCCGCCGGACGTCTACGAGCGTGTCTGCAAGAGCCTGACGATCCCGGTCATCGGCGGGCAAGCCCCGCGGGAGGCGGACGGCAAGATCCAGGTCATGTTCAGCGGCATCGGCAGCGCGGCGGCGACGATCGACCGCGACGACGGCCGTCCGAGCGCGTCGAAGTTCGCCTACGACGTCATGAAGGACATCATCGATAGCATCCACGCTGGGGAGTGGGGGAAGGGCCAGTAGCGAGGGCGCAGCCCCTGACCCACGAAACGAAGGCTGGCCCGAACACGATGTCCGGGCCATCGTTTTGCGTTCGGTCAGCGTGGCTCTAGCGGACGGTCGCCTCGGTCCACGGCTTCTGGCCGGCCCAGGTCCCGAGGAGCCGCTGGATGCTCTCGACGTGGCTGTCCGGCCTGCCGGCCTGCGCCGGCGTGTACTTCGAGATGCGGTCGGGGTGCGAGAGGTTGGACCAGCGCTCGAGCGGGAGCTCGATGGACTCGTTGACCGCGGGGTCGCGGACGATGCCGAGGGGCTCGCCGCCGTCGGCGACGATGTCCATCTGCTCCTTGAGCACCTTGCGGTAGAGGATGACGCCCTTGTCGGACTCGCCGAGCTTCTCGCGGGTGCGGTCGGCGTTCTTGCCCTGCGTGATCCAGGCGACGAAGTCCTGGTGGTTGACGAGGTCCGTGGTCAGGCGGCCGTCGGGCTCGTACAGGGGCACGTTCCAGTGCGGGATCACGTCTTGGGCGGGCTCGGTGTGGCCCGGCGCGGCGCGGAAGAAGTACCAGGTGAGGTGCAGCGTGTGCTCGTCGTCCACGGGGGTGCGGAACTGGAGGCTGCAGCTCACGGCGCTGCCCACGAACAGCGTCGCGGGGAACAGGATGGGGTGCCCTACCCGCCAGTCGTTGTGGTTCTCGTCGGTGTCTCCGGTGATGCGGCGCTTGATGATGCCGTAGTCGAAGACGTCGAAGCCGATGCGCTTGTGCGGCTGCGGGACCGTCGGGAAGACATCGACGTCCGACCCCTCGGCCCGCGCCTTCTGCTGACGCTGCCAGACGCCCCAGTAGCCGTGGAGCCACTCGAGGTGCACCGGGTCCAGCGAGTTCTCCATGCACTGGAGCCAGTTGCACGGCAGCTCCGCGGTGCCGATGTCGCTCCAGCCGTTCTCCCACGTGAAGGGCTCGAAGCGCGGCAGCAGCGGGACGGGCTGCGGGCCCATGTAGGCGAAGATGAGGCCGCCGAGCTCCTCGACGGCGTACGCGGCGAGCTTGACCTTCTCCTTGAAACGGCCGTCGGGGTGGACGGTCTCTTCGAAGGGCTGCTCGATGCACTGGCCGGTCTCGTCGTAGAGCCAGCCGTGGTACATGCAGCGCAGGCCGTGCTCCTCGGGGATGCCGTAGGCCAGGTTCACGCGGCGGTGCGCGCAGACGCGGTCGATGAGGCCGAGCGTGCCGGAGCGGTCCTTGTAGAGGACGAGGTCCTCGCCGAGGAGGCGGACCTCCTTGGTCGGACGCTCGTCGAGCTCGGTGCTGGCGGCGATGGGGTGCCAGTAGCGGCGCATGAGCTCGCCCATCGGCGTGCCGGCGCCGACCTGCGTGAGCCGCTCGTTCTCCTGGACGGTGAGCATGCAATGCCTCCCGTGGACCGCTGATGGTGCAAGCGTAGTGCGCGGAGCGCCTGCTCGCAAGGTGCCCAGAGGGCGCGGAGAAAGACGACTGTCCCGTAGGGGCGCAATTTATTGCGCCCAGGGCGCACGCCGTGCGCCCCTACACCCGGGCGAGCGCCGGTCAGTGGCCGGTGTCTGCCATCCCCGCCCAGGTGGCCATGACCTTCTCGATGTCGGGAACGGCGTCGCTGTGGCCGGCTTCGGGCGGGACGTAGCGCGTGGCGGCGCGCAGGCCGAACTTCACCTTCTCGACCGGCGAGTGCAGGAGCTCGCCGGGGCGGCCGCGGAAGACGTTCATCGGGTCGCCGCCGTCCTCCATGACCTCGATGTTCCGGCGGAGCTGCTTGCGGAAGAGGATGATGCCCACGTCCGAGGCGCCGAGGATCTCCCGCTCGCGCGCGGCGATGGGGCCTTGGGTGCTCCAGACCATGTAGTCCTGGTTGAACGTCCAGTCCAGGATGAAGCGCCCTTCGTCGTCCTTGAGCGGCACGTAGCGGTAGGGGACCACGTCCTGGGTCGGCGCTACCGTGCCTGGCGCGGCGCGGTGGTTGTAGATGGAGATGTGGAGCGTGTTGCGGTCGTCCACCGGGACGCGGAACTGGAAGGTGGCGCGGGCCTCGTTGCCGACGAGCAGTATGTTGGGGAAGAGGACGGGGTGGCCCTCCTTCCACTCGTCGTCGTCCTCGTCCTTGCCCTCGAGCAGCCTGCGCTTGATGATGCCGTACTCGAACTCGTCGAAGCCGATCTTCTGGTGCGCGAGGCCCGATCCGCGCTGGGCCAGCGCGTTGCGGTCGGTTGCGCGGTAGTTGCCCATGTAGGCGTGCAGCCACTGGACGTGGATGGGGTCGAGCGAGTTCTCCTGGCACTGGAGCCAGTTGCACGGCAGCTCCGTGATGGCGATGTCGCGCACCGTGTTGTCCCACACCAG
>JACZSI010000193.1 GCA_022574265.1 Chloroflexota bacterium
CCTCGTCACGCCGCTCGGCATCAACTTCGAGACCGACTTCCTCTACAACGTCGACATCCCCGGTGCGAACTACCGCAACGTGCGCTTCAGCGGCTCGCCGCTGCACCCGGTGACCGACGGGCTCGGTTCGGTGGTCCTCTACACGGCCGCGTCCATCTCCGGAGAAGCGCAGCCGCTGCTCGCAGGCGGCCCGAACACGCACTCATCGCGGCGCGAGGGCGCGGGAGACCTCACGCCGATGGTCTCCGTCCGCGACGGGCGCGTGCTCGCCATCGGCGATAGCACGTTCATGAAGCCGCCGTTCGACCAAGTGGAGGACAACGGCGCCTTCATCGCGCGGATCGCCGACTTCCTGACCACCTCGGAGCGGACGTTCGACCTCGCGGACTTCCCGGCCCCGCTGGCGCGCGACGTCGCGGTGAGCATGCTGAGCCCCGGCCTGCTTCGCCCCGCTACGCAGATCACGTCGCTGCTCACGTCCGGCGGCCGTCTCGCGAGGCTCGACACGCTCGACCGCCCGGGCCTCGATACGGTCTTCGTCGGCCTCTTCGCCGACCGCGCGGCCGTCGATCAGCACCTGCGGGCCGGTGGCGTGACGTTCGCCGACGGGCGCATACTGACCGCGTCCGCACCGCCCGTGAGCCAGACGAACGGCGGACTGCTGCTGTTGGACTCGCGCGGCGGACGGAACGTCATCGTGATCATGGCCTCGTCCGAGCGCGAGGTGGACCTGCTGGTGCGGCTGCTGGCCGCCGGTGCGTACCGGAGCGGGCTGGTTTCGCCCACGCTGGGCCTGTATGACTTCAGCTAGACGGGAGGGCAAGACGCCGATGTTGCTCAGGATCGTTCTCGCCACGATGGCAACGCTGCTCGTCGCCGCCTGCACCTCGGACGCCGCTTCCACGCCGGCGCCCGAGAGATCGACGCCGACGGTGTCCCCCACCAGCACCCCCGTGCCGACGCCGACGCCCGTCGACGACACCGAGGCCCGCCAGGCCGCCGCGGCGCTCGGGCGGTTCGGCGGCGACGCGGACGTCCTCGCCGTCGACTGGGATGCGTTCCGCGTTCGCTTCGACGACTGGCGAGGGTCGATCGAGTCTTGTGGCGAGGCCGACCGCCGCGCGGACCTGCGCTCGTGGGTGGTGGACTTCGGGGCGGTCTCGCTCGCGGCGGCAAGCCTCGATTTCCCATCGGGCACGGCCGCGGCGCGCGACTCGCTCACCAGTGCCATCACCCTGGAGGAGGGTGGCTTGCGGGAGCTGCGCGACGGATGGACGCCCGGCTCCGATGCGGCCTTCACGTTGTACGAGCGTGCCCGCACAGCCGCCGTGATCGGCCGTCAGGAGGCGCGCGCCCGCATCGTCGAGCTGATCGCCATCCAGGAGACCGGAGAGGAGACCGAGCCGGAGCCCGCCGCGCCGCCACCGCCCGGCATCCCGCCCGGCTTCCTGCCGCCGGAGCCCCCACCGGCACCGCTGGCGGACGAGGACGCCCTCGCGGAGTTCAAGACCGCGCTGGAGGATTCCTGGGTGTCGTGGGACGACTTCCACCTGCGGTTCGACGCCTGGCGGCGCACCGACGGCGACTGCGCGCAGTCCGAGGTACGCGATCGGCTAGAGGCGTTCGCCCGCGACTTCGATGCCGTGCTCGGGCGCGCCAACGCACTCGTGCGGCCGTCCGTCGTGCGCCCGCTGGCCGAGCAGCTGATCGAGGCCGCCGTCCGGGAGTCCGAAGCGCTCGCCGGCCTGCGCGACGCCTGGACGGCCTACGATGCCGGACCGTGGAGCGCGCTGGATGGGACCCGCCGCGGCGCCGACGGGCTCCGGCGTCAGGTGCGCTCGTCGCTGGACGAGCTCAACCTCCAGTACGGGATCTCCGCGTCCTAGCGGCGTGATACGCGCTCGGCCCTTAGGTGGTACCGCATGAAGATCGCCGTCTGCGTGAAGTGGGTCCCCATGGTCTCGCGCATGCGCTTCGACGCGGAGACCAAGCGCATCGTGCGCGAGGGCGTGCCCAACGAGCTGAGCGGGTACGACGTGCTCGCGGTGCAGCGGGCGGTCGAGCTCAAGGCCAGCCTCGGAGCCGAGGTCAGCGTCTATACGATGGGCCCACCGAGTGCCCGCGATGGGCTCGTGCGCACGCTGGCGATGGGCGCCGACCGCGCCTTCCATATCGTCGACGCGGCGTTGGCTGGCTCGGACACGCTGGCCACCTCCCGCGCACTCGCGCTGGCGCTGGCGAAGGAGACCTACGACCTCGTCCTGTTCGGCAACTACAGCCTCGACGCCGAGACGGGGCAGGTCGGTCCCGAGGTCGCCGAGCTCCTGGGGCTGCCCCAGATCACGGCCGTCGCCAAGCTCGACGTGACGGCGGAGGGCACCGTGCGTGCGGAGCGCTTGCTCGAGGACGGCACCGAGGTCGTCGAAGCCGGCCTCCCCGTCGTCGTCTCGGCCGCCGAGGGCATAGCGCCCGACCTGTTCCCCGGACGAGACGCGATACGCGAGGCCGAGGAGCGCGAGATCACCGAGATATCGGCGGCGAGCCTCTCGGCCGACACGACCATCTTCGGCGCGTCCGGCTCGCCCACCTCGGTGTCCGAGGTCCGCATCCTCGGATCGACGCGCGAGCCGCGGCTGATCGAGGAGGTGGGGCCGGCCGAGGCCGCTAAGCAAGTCGTCGCGTTCCTCCGCGAGCGCGGCGTGCTGGACCCCGCGCGGCGCACCGAGCGCCGGTCGGCCGCGCCGGCCCCGCCCGCCGTGCGCGGCCCCGGTGGGCCGCAGACGTGGGTGGTCGCCGAGCTTGGCGCTGACGGCATGCGCGCCGTGACGCACGAGCTGC
>JACZSI010000194.1 GCA_022574265.1 Chloroflexota bacterium
GCTCGCGAAGCGCGGCGTCGAGAGCCTGATGCCCGCCGGGGCTTACGAAGACGTGAACTACAAGTGGACGTACGACGCCGGCGAGGAGCAGGGGGCCGATATCTACCGTGCCGGGCCGGCTGGCTGACGAAGCTGTGCGTGCGGCGCCGCCCTGGCCCTGCCCTGAATAGGATGGCGCGCCATGGACGAGACCACCGGCCTGCTGAGTGCCTATGCCGCCACACTCTCTGACGACGAGCTGACGGAGGATGCCGTCCACGGCATCGCGCGCTGCGTCGTCGATGCCATGGCGTGCGCGCTGGCGGCGTACCCCATGCATGCGATGGCCGCCCCACGGGCGCTCGCTGGCGCCGCCACGGGCGACCCGCCGTCGCACGTCTTCTTCTCGGGGGAGCCGACGACGCCCGACCTCGCGGCCTTCGCGAACTCGTTCATGGTCCGCTACCTCGACTACAACGACACGTACTTGGCCAAGCGCGGAGGCCACCCGAGCGACACGATCCCCGCGGTCCTGGCGGCGGCGGAGATCGTGGGTGCGAGCGGGCGCGAGGCGGTCCTGGGCATGGTGGTCGCGTATGAGGTGTTCTGCGCGCTGGCGGACGCAGACGGCCTGAGCGTGCCCGGCTTCGGCGCGACGGTGAGCATCGAGGTGGCGAGCGCGCTCGGTGCCGGCAAGCTCCTCGGCCTCGACCAGGCGGGGCTCGCCAACGCCCTCGCGCTCGCCATGGCCGGTGGACTGACGACGGGCGGCTCGCGTCTCGAGCGGCTGTCGATGTGGCGGGCGGGTGCGGCCGTGAACGGGGCGCGCAACGGCGTGTTCGCGGCGCTGGCCGCTTCCCGCGGCATCACCGGCCCGCACGATCCGTTCGCGGCGCTCATGAGGATGGCGGGCTCCAGCGAGGAGGCCGTCGGGCTGCCACCGCTGGGAGGCCGGGGGCGGGGCTTCAACACGGCCCGCACGCACATGAAGGCGTTCCCCGCCGAGTACCACGCGCAGGCCCCGATCTGGGCGGCCCTCGAGGTGCGGGAGCGCATCCGGGCCGAGGACCTGGCCGAGCTCCGTGTCGACACGTACGCGCATACCATGGGGGGCATCGGCACGGGCGGCGCGAAGTGGGAGGCCGACGATCCCGACACCGCCCTCCACAGCCTGCCCTACCTCGTGGCGGTGGCGCTGGCGGACGGGGACGTGACGCCCGCGCACTTCACGCCGGAGCGTCTGCGGGACCCGCGCGTGCGGGAGGTCATGGGCCGCGTGAGCGTGCGGGAGGACCCGGAGCTGACGGCGCTCTACCCGGAGGTGGTCGCTGCGCGCGTCACCGGCGTCGCGCGGGACGGGACGACAGCCGAGGCTGAGTGCCGGCATCCCAAGGGGCATACGAAGAATGCGTTCTCGGACGGAGAGATCAGCGAGAAGTTCCGGCGGTGCGCCGGGGGCGTGTTGCCGGCGGATGCCATCGAGCCGGTCCTCGGCCGCCTGTGGGCCTTGGACCGCGAGGCGAGCGTGAGCGGGCTGCTGGACGCGATGCGGGTCTCGGGCTAGCCGGACTGCGTGCGGCGGCGCTCCCGGAGCATGAGGTAGGCGCCGACGGCGATCGTCACGACCTGGATACCGGTCCAGATGCCGATCGAGATGAGGAAGCCGGGGTGGGGGCCGTGTTCCATACATCGAAAGATAACACGCAAGCCCCACGCTGTCTGCGGAGTTGCCGGCGGCAACGGCGCCCGATAGCGTGTGCTGCACGTTAGCGGAGGTACGACATGTCCATCACGCTCCAGGAGGCCCAGCGCATCGTCGAGTGGGTGATCGCCGAGGCCGCGTCGCAGGAGAAACGCGTCGGCGTGGCCGTCGTCAACGACCGCGCCGGGACGGTGTGCATGTCCAGCATGGACGGCACGCGGCCGTTCACCGTGGACACGGCGCGCGGGAAGGCGATGGCGACGGCGCTGTGGGGCCGGTCCGGGGCCAGCCTCGCCGGGCGCGAGGCGAGCTCCGTCTTCCAGCTCGTCGGCCACCTCTACGGCGACCGCGTGGTCTACGCCGAGGGCAGCGCGCTGCTCAAGCGCGGCGACGAGACCGTCGGCGCGGTGGGCGTCAGCGGCGCGACGCCCGCCGAGGACGAGGCGCTGGCGCAGGCCGCGGCCGATGCGTTCGCGGCGGGCAAGCTCGGCTAGGCGATGGTCTCGTACCGGCCGGTCTTGAGGAAACCGACGTACTCGCGCAGCCCGCGCTCGACGTCGTACTCGGGGACGTAGCCGAACTGCTCCTTCGCGCGGGCGTCGGGCTCGACCGGACCACCCGGGTCCGGGCCGTCCGGGACCTCGATCTGCCCGCCTGGGATGATGCGCATGAGCCGCTCGGCGATGCCGTGCATCGTGAGCGCCTCCATCGGCTGGATCCGGAAGACGCTGTCGGTGAGCCGGTCCGATAGCGCCGCCAGGATGCCCGCACGGCCGGCGTCCTTCGCATAGAGCAACCCCGAGGGCGAGAGCGACCGGTTCGGCCGCTGGCCAGGGGGCGTCGAGAACAGCGACGCTTCCTCCGCGCTCATCGTGACGGTCTCGCCGCGCAGGCATGCCTCGACCACCGGCTTGATGGCTTTGCCCGAGCCGCCGGCGAAGTCGTAGCCGGGGCCGAATAGCTGCGCGTAGCGGATGATGACGACGCTCATGTCGTAGAGCTTGGCGTAGTCGTTGCACAGCAGCTCGGCGGCGACCTTGCAGCTCGTGTACGGGTCGGGGGTGATGGCGATGCCGCCCGTGCCCGCGGCCTCC
>JACZSI010000195.1 GCA_022574265.1 Chloroflexota bacterium
GCGCCAACGGCCAAATCCGCAAGTACGACGGCGAGCCGTTCATGCCCCACCACATCGTCGACGGCGTGGTGGACCTGATGGAGAAGGAGAACGAAAGCTACATCCCCTACCAAGAGGTCGTGGTGTAGCGTGGAACACCGAAGCACACAGAGGTATCGCACATGACCACCGTTACCGACGACAAGCCGTTCATCGAGCTGACGGCCAAGGACTTCAAGAGCAACATCGACCCGGACTGGTGTGCTGGGTGCGGGGACTTCGGCGTCCTCAACGCCCTTCAGCGGGCCTGCGCCGAGCTCGGCCTCCGGCCACACCAGATCCTCACGGTCAGCGGCATCGGCTGCTCGTCCAACATGCCCGGGTACATCCACGCCTACGGCATGCACACGCTGCACGGCCGCTCGCTGGCCGTCGCCACGGGCGCCAAGCTTGGCAACCACGAGCTGACGGTCATCGCCACGGGCGGCGACGGCGACGGCTACGGCATCGGCGGGAACCACTTCACGCACACGGCGCGGCGCAACATCGACCTGACGTACATGGTCATGAACAACCAGATCTACGGGCTCACCACCGGCCAGGTCTCGCCCACGAGCTCGCCGGGCATGAAGACCAAGAGCACGCCGTTCGGGAGCGTCGAGTACCCGATCAACCCCCTCACGTCCGCCATCATGAACGGCGCGACGTTCGTCGCCCGCGGCTTCAGCGGCGACATCAAGCAGCTGACCGACCTGATGAAAAAGGCGATCACCCACAAGGGCTTCTCCCTCGTGGACATCTTCAGCCCCTGCGTGACGTTCAACCTCGACAACACGAACGCGTTCTTCAAGGAGCGGATCAAGAAGCTCGAGGACGAGGACCACGACACCTCCGACTGGAAGGCCGCCTGCGAGAAGGCCATGCTGTGGGGCGACGAGATCTACACCGGCCTCTTCTTCGAGCGGGACGACAGGGACACCCTGAACAACCTCGAGCCGGTGCTGAGGGATGGGCCGCTGTTCAGCAGGCCCCTCGGGCTCTCGGACGAGCAGGCCGAGCGCCTCATCCAGCGCATGATGTAGGCAGCAGCGCTGGCCCTATACCTGATGAGAGGCCCGTGGCTGACGTCGCGGGCCTCTTCGTCGCGTGTATCATGGCCCGGCCCCCCCGGGAGTGCCCACCACCGATGGCTTCGCGGACCACACGCAAGAGCAAGCGCGACGCGCTCACGCCCGAGCAGCGGGCCGAGGTCGACGACGCCCGCGCCGAGACGCAACAGACGCGCCGCGCGACCGTTCCCGCCCTCGAGGAGCTGCTCTACGAGCCGCTCCCGGTGCTCGACCACGGCTTCGTGCGCGTCGTCGACTACATGGGCGACGACGCGGCGATCGTGCAGGCGGCGCGGGTCTCCTACGGCCGCGGGACGAAGACGACGCGCACCGACGCGGGGCTCATCAACTACCTGATGCGCAACCAGCACACCTCGCCCTTCGAGATGTGCGAGATCAAGCTGCACGTGAAGCTGCCCATCTTCGTGGCGCGCCAGTGGGTGCGCCACCGCACCGCCAGCCTGAACGAGTACTCAGCGCGCTACTCGGTGCTCGACACCGAGTTCTACGTGCCGGCCCCGGAGCAGCTCGCCGTCCAGGCGGCCGGCAACCGCCAGGGCCGCGGAGAGACGCTGAGCGGACGAGACGCTGAGCGCGTCCTCGCGCTGCTACGCACCGACGCGGAAGTGGCCTTCGAGCACTACCACCAGCTGCTCGGCGACGAGCCCCCGGCCGAGGGCTCGGAGGACGCGGAGCCAGGCTTGGCGCGCGAGCTCGCGCGCATCAACCTGCCCTTGAGCACGTACACGCAGTGGTACTGGAAGACGAACCTGCACAACCTCTTCCACTTCCTGTGGCTGCGCGGCGACGAGCACTCCCAGTGGGAGATACGCGAGTACGCAAAGGTGGTCCTGGGCGTCGTCGAGGCCTGGGTCCCGCTCGCGCACCACGCCTTCATGAGCTATCGGGTCGGCGGCGCGCACCTGAGCGCCGAAGGCCTCGCCGTGGCCAAGCGGCTCATCGCGGGCGAGCAGATCGACCCAGCGACGCTGGAGATGTCGCCGCGGGAGTGGCGCGAGCTAAAGGCGACGCTCGGGATCGACTGATGAGTCGGGGCGAGATCCTTCGCTCCGCTCAGGATGACAGTCCTGGTTGCCCGGCGTTGTAGGGGCGCATGGCATGCGCCCGATCCCCCACGCCCGCATGGGCGCACGCCGTGCGCCCCCACAGGTGGGGTGGAGACCGCGCCCTGAACGTTGACGGTCATCCTTGGGCCGGCCGGATACGAAAGAAGGCCCCGCTCGTTGAGCGGGGCCTTCGCTATCGCCGGATGTGGCTGGCTTACGCCGTCTGACGGCGGCGGAAGACCAGCAGCCCGCCCGCGCCGGTGAGCAGCAGGCCCACGAGCAGCGCGGCCATGGCCACCGTCGGGACCAGCGCGTCGCCGACTGCCGGTGGCGCGTCGCGCTCGCCCGCGAGCCCCTCGAAGAGGGCGATGTCCTGGGAAGAGGTATACGCGGCCTCGGCGGCGCCCACCCCGTTTGCGGTCAAGCTCACCATGTTCGCCAGCTCAATCCCAAGGCGGAACTCGCTGGTCCCGGAGTCGACTGCCACCGCCGCTGCGTCACGAGCGCGCTGGGCGAACCCAACGCCGCTCTCCGCAGCCGCGATCGCGGCGTCCGCGCCGTCGCCCACGCTCTCGTCGCCGGCCGCTGCGCTCTTCGAGAACCCGGCG
>JACZSI010000196.1 GCA_022574265.1 Chloroflexota bacterium
GCCCGCGGCTCCGAGGAGCGCGTCGATGTAGAAGTCGAGTCCGTGGCTCACGATGGCGAGCTCGATGCCCTCGGCGGCGCAGTACCGCACTAGCTCGGCGAAGCCCGGACGGAGAGCCGCGGCCTCCGTGGCGTAGGCGGCCTGCTCCGTGCGGTCCGTCCCCATGTCGGCGAAAGCGGTCTCCTGGTACGCGGCCAGCGTGATCTTGCCGTCGAGGAAGCGCCGGTGGAGGTCACGCCAGGATGCGTGCTCGGACTGCGAGGATGATCCGGGGTGAAAGCGGTCGAGCAACAGCGTCGCGATGTTGCGGTCGGCTACCGTGTCGTCGAAGTCACAGAGGATGACGATGGGTCACCAGGAAGGCACGATATCGGGTCGTAGCGACGGGCGTTTTAGGCTTCACGAAGCCGTTGCCGGTGCTTCTCGACTGCCTCGCGTATTTTATCATACTTGAGGCCCAGGATTTGGGCCGCGAGCAGCGCCGCATTGCGCGCTCCCCATGCTCCGACGGCGACGCAGGCGACCGGCACGCCCGGCGGCATCTGCGCGATCGAGTGCAGCGAATCGACGCCGCCGAGCTCGCTCGAGGCAATGGGCACGCCGATGACCGGGAGCGTTGTGTACGACGCGATGACCCCTGGGAGCGCGGCGGCGCCACCGGCGGCCCCGATCAGCACCTCGATGCCACGCTCGGCCGCGCCCAAGACGTACGCGCGCACCTTCTCCGGGTCGCGGTGCGCCGAGGCGACGACAAGCTCGGCCTCGACGCCGAGGTCCGTCAGCGTCTTGAGGGTGTCCTCCATGACGGGCTTGTCGCTGGCGCTGCCGACGAGGATGCCTACCTGTGGCAATCGGGGCCTCCAGAAACTGCGTTCGCTCGATAACGGCCTGGTATAAGCGTAGGTGGCGCCCGGCCCGGCCGTCAACCGGGCGCACCGTCACAGCGCCCGCTGCGTCTTATCGATTGCTGGCCAGGAGGCCGCCGACTATGCTTCTACCCCCAGCCCGCCTGGAGGAGCAAGTGTGAGCACGACCCGGCAGCTCGACGTTGCGCAGCTCGTGACCGCCTATACGGCAACGCGCCAGGCGACCGAGCAGCTCTGCGCGCCGCTCGCGACCGAGGACTACGTCATCCAGGCCACGCCCGACGTCAGCCCCACCAAGTGGCATCTCGCCCACGTCACCTGGTTCTTCGAGACCTTCCTGCTCAAGCCCTACCTCCCCGGCTATGAGCCCATCGACCCCCAGTACGAATACCTCTTCAACTCCTACTACAACGCCATCGGCCCGCAGTACGACCGCCCCAGCCGGGGGCTGCTGTCGCGTCCGACGGTCGCCGAGATCTACGCGTACCGTGCGCACGTCGACCGCGCGATGCTCGCGCTGCTCGAGGGCGCCGGCGAGGCGCAGATGGCCGAGGTTGGACCCGCGGTGACGCTCGGCATCAACCACGAGCAGCAGCACCAGGAGCTGCTGCTGACGGACATCAAGTACAACCTCTCGATCAACCCGCTGCGGCCCGCCTACCACGGCGTGGAGCTGCCGCGACGGCGCTCGACGCCGCTTGCGTGGCACGACGACGACGGCGGCATCGTGGAGGTGGGCCACGACGGCAGCGGCTTCTCCTTCGACAACGAGTCGCCTCGCCACGAGGCGCTGCTCCAGCCGTACCGCATCGCGTCGCGCCCGGTGACCTGCGGCGAGTACGCCGCGTTCGTCGAGGACGGCGGCTACACCCGGCCGGACCTCTGGCTCTCCTCGGGCTGGGGCACCGTGCAGGCCGAAGGCTGGGAAGCGCCGCTCTACTGGGAGCGCATCGACGGCGAGTGGTGGCTGTTCACGCTCTCCGGCATGCAGCGGCTCGACGAGCATGCGCCTGTCTGCCACCTGAGCTACGTCGAGGCCGACGCGTACGCGCGCTGGGCGGGGAAGCGCCTGCCGACGGAGCAGGAGTGGGAGCACGCGGCGGCAGGAGCACCCGTGCGCGGCAACCTCGCCGAGACCGGGCTGTTCCAGCCCGTCGCGCCCGATGAGAACGGCGCCGGCGATGGAGCGCTCGGGCAGCTCTACGGGGACGCGTGGGAGTGGACGCAGAGCGCGTACCTGCCGTACCCCGGCTTCGCGCCGCCCGCGGGTGCTCTTGGGGAGTACAACGGCAAGTTCATGGTGGGCCAGATGGTGCTGCGCGGCGGCTCCTGCGTCACCCCGGAGTCTCACATCCGCGCAACGTACCGGAACTTCTTCCACCCGGCCGACCGCTGGCAGTTCCAGGGGCTGCGGCTCGCCGCCGACGCGTAGCGCGGACTGCGGGCGACAGTTCCCGTTCGTGCTGAGGCTCTCGAAGTGCGAGCGGGGGGTTGGCGTGAGCGGCGCTACTCGCAGGCGAGGCTCCCCCGGCCCTTCGACAGGCTCAGGGTGAGCGGGCCTGATCCAAGCCTCCACGGCATCGAAGCCGTTCGTGCTGAGGCTCTCGAAGTACGGACCCCCGCTTGCCTGGCGTCGACCCCGACCGGAGCAAGCGCGTAGAGCCCGCTAGCTCCCGAAGGACGCGATGTCCCCACGGTGGTACTCGCCCGCGAAGGCGATGCGCTCCGCCGCCTCGTACGCCGTCCGGCGGGCGTCCGCGATCGTCGCGCCAAGGCCGACCGCCGTCAGCACGCGGCCGCCGCTCGTGACGAGCCGCTC
>JACZSI010000052.1 GCA_022574265.1 Chloroflexota bacterium
CATGCCAGCCGCTAGACCCGGCCGGCGATCGACACCCCTAGCAAAACGGAGCGAGCCGTTACGGCCCGCTCCGTTTTGCGTTCCCCGCACCGCCGGGCGAGAGACGAGGAATGGCAGAGCAACCGGACCAGCAAAAGCGACACGCACCTGCGGCAGGCGATGCCGCCGGAGCGGCGCCGCGTGCCCAGGCCGGAGCCGGGGCAGAGCCTGAGCCGCAGCCCTACGTCCTCGCCATCCGCAAGTGGCTCCAGCGCAACCACGTCAGAAACGTGGCGCTCGCCGGCAGGGCCGGCATCGGCCGCTCCACCCTCGGGCACATCTTCGCCGGCCGCGAGCCCTCTGACTTCACCCTCGACAAGCTCGCCGCGTCCACCAAGCTCCCCCTGGCCCAGATGCGGCGCGATCAGCGCGTCGCGGCCCAGGCGCGGCCGGCGCCCCAGCCTTCGGACTACGCCACCGACCCCGTCGCCTTCGTCAGAGACGTACTTGGCGACGCCGGGCGTCCCTACTCCAAGCAGGTCGAGCTGTTCGAGGCCGTCGCCCGCCACCGCCGGGTCTCCGTCGTCGGCTGCAACGGCTCCGGCAAGGACTGGGCCGCGGCCAGGGTCGTGCTCTGGTGGCTCGCCACCCATCGGCGGGCCAAGGCCGTCGTGACCGGACCCACCCAGCGCCAGGTGGAGGAGGTCCTCTGGCGGGAGATGCGCACCGCCTTCGGTGCCGCCCGCGACCGGCTCCCCGGGCAGATGTACACCGCGCGCTACGTGATCGACGACGACCGCTTCGCCCTGGGGTTCGCCACCAACCACCCCTACAACCTCCAGGGCTTCCACTCGCCCAACCTGCTCGTGGTCGTGACCGAAGCGCACGCGGTCGGCCAGGAGCACATGGACGCGCTCAAGCGCCTCAACCCGAAGCGCCTGCTGCTCACCGGCAACCCGCTGACACTCTCCGGCGAGTTCTACGACTCGCACCACCGCAAGGCCAGCCTCTACGCGCGCGTGGCCATCTCGGCCTTCGACACACCCAACCTCCAGCAGGGACGCGACGACGCCGTGCCCGGCATGCTCACGCCCGAGGACGTCGAGGAGCGCCGCCGCGACTGGGGCGAGACCCATCCGCTCTACGTGGCCTCCGTGCTCGGGCAGTTCCCCGAGGCGCTGGAGGACTCGCTGATCTCCCGCAAGCAGCTCGACGAGGCGGTCGAGCGGTGGCACTTGAGCTCGGCCGAGACCGGCAAGCCCTGGATCATGGGCGTCGACGTCGCGCGCTTCGGGTCCGACAAGACCGTCCTGTGCCTGCGGCGCGGTGGACGCGTCGAGCGCATCCATGAGCTGCGTGGCGCCAGCACGATGCAGACAGCGGGGCACGTCCTGGAGTACGTCCGGCGGCACGACGTCAAGGCCGTCTTCGTCGACGCGGCCGGCGTCGGCGGCGGCGTGGTGGACCGCCTCAAGGAGCTCGAGCAGCCGGTGGTGGAGGTGCAGGTGGGCGGCGCGGCCTCGAACCCAAGCCGGTTCATCAACCTGCGCGCCGAGATCTTCTGGGACCTGCGCCGCCGCTTCCTGTCGGGCACCATCGCCATCCCCGACGACGCCGAGCTGGCAGGACAGCTGCTCGCGCTGCGCTACGACATCGCAAGCAGCGGCCGCATCCAGCTCCAGAGCAAGGCGGACCTGCGCGCGAAGGGGCAGGCGTCGCCCGATCGGGCCGACGCACTCGCGCTCGCGTTCATGGCGCCGGCCTCGATGGACGTGTGGGTATGAGGGCCGCGCTGCGCTCGATCGGCCGCGCCGCCCGCGAGCTGCTGGCGCTCTACGCGGCGCTGGCCCTCGTGCCGCTAGCGCCCGCCCTCGGCGCGACGTACGCGGGCGCGCCGTGGCAGGCCGTCGTGCTGGGCGGCGCGTGGGCGGCGTGCTGGTACGGCTGGCTGTGGGGACGTCTCCGCGGCCCGAGCCCCCCGTAGGGGCGCCCGCCCCTTCGGGGGCGAGGGGATAGGTCGGTTACCGAGCGGCCCTTCGGCCCCTCTCCTTGGCGAAGGGGCTTGGCCGGTGGCCGTCCCGCACCCGAGAGGGAGTGCAGAGGGGCCGAGCCCATCTGCCGGGGGCGCGGGGGTGTCCCCCGCATCCAAGGTTTCCACCCCCTTCCTGGAGGAAGGGGGACGGGGGGATGGTCGAAACGCCGGTTGGCAGCCAACGCTAGCGAGAACAGAAAAGAGAGGTGACGCGATGCTCGATACCCTAAGGACCCTGCTCGGTACGCCAGACACGACCACGAGGGCCAACGACCCCCTCGGCGGCGCGCTGCGCATGCTCCAACCCGACCACGGCGTCGGCCCCGAGTGGCAGGCGACGGTCTACGGCGAGTACTACGCCCGCAGCCCCGACGTCTACGCGGCCGTCAAGCTGCGCGCCGAGTCGATCGCCCGCCCGCCGCTGCTGGTCCGCAGGCGCGATGCCTCCGGCACGTCCGTGCCCGTCGGGCACGACCACCCGGTCCAGCGGCTCATCGACTCGGTCAACGCCTGGTGGACGCGCGTCGACCTGCTCGTCGCCACCGAGACGTACCTCTGCCTGTGGGGCGCCGCGTACTGGTTCCTGGGACACTCGGACGGCAACTCGGGCGAGCCCGACGAGATCTGGGCGCTGCGACCCGACCGCGTCCGCGTCGTGCGCGACCCCGGCAAGTACGTCGCCGGATTCGTCTACACCGAGAACGGGCGCGAGTTCCCGATGCTGCCCGAGGAGGTCGTCTGGTTCCGCTACTTCAACCCGCTCGAGGAGTTCGCAGGCCTCTCGCCGCTCGCGGCCGCCCGGCTGACGGCGGACATGGGCATGGACGCCCTGCGCTTCAACCGCGAGTTCTTCCGCAACGGCGCCCAACCTCAGGACATCGTGTTCCGCGCGCACGGGCAGGTCACCGACGAGCAGGTCGCGGCGTTCTATTCGCGGCTCGACGCCCGGTTCACCGGCCCCCAGCGCGCACAGCGCCCGATCGTGACCGGCGAGGGCTGGGAGGTCCAACGCCTCGGCATCAACCACCGCGACATGGAGTGGCTCGCCGGGATGCGGTGGAGCCTCGAAGGCGTCGCCCGCGTCTACGGCATCCCACTGCCGCTGCTCGAGGACTTCTCGCACGCCACCTTCGCCAACGTCCGTGAGGCACGGCGCCTGTTCTGGGAGAAGACGGTGGTCCCAGAGCTCGTGTTCCTGGAAGCGACCATCGCCGAGGGCCTCCTGCCGCGCCTAGGCCCGCAGGCCCAAGGCCTCGAAATCGCCTTCGACCTGAGCGCCATCGAGGCGCTGAGCGAAACGGAGACCGAGCGCACGCGCCGCCACGTCGCCCTCGTCCAGGCGGGCATCATGACCGTGGAAGAAGTCCGCCGGGAGCGGGGGCTTGGGGATTCGTGAGAAGAACCCTAGTCCGCCACGCCGTAGTAGTGCTGGCCGAGCTGTCGCGCAATCTCCAAAGCACGGAACGCAGGCTCCTCCATCGGGCTGCCCCAGGACGCAATCCCCTTCCCCTCACCCGTCAGGGCGTGCGCAATCGTATTTCGAACGTCGGCCAGATCCCGGAGGACTGCCTCGTCCTCCCCGTCAATCTCAGACAGATGCTGCACCGCGAGGGTGATTAGCCGCCCAAACATCACCTCCTCTTTCGTGGTGATGGCACCGGCCTTCCGGAGCTGATCGCGCAGGATGATTTCGACGACGACCCCGGCAAACAACATCGCAGGGATGAACTTACCCGTGATGAAAAGGTCGACGAGCTGGACGTCGTATTCCCAGTGGAGCTCCGGGGTTTCGATCCCTAGTGCCTGAGGCGCCAGGCGGAATCTTCGTCGTATGCGGTCATCGAGCGTACGAGCGTCTCTCTCGACGAGCAGTTCCCGGTATTCGGTCTCGTTCATCTCCAAACTCCAAATCGCAGGCTGATGACAATCGCATGTAGTGTAACTGTCACCAATCTGTCATCATAGTGACGAGACAACACACCCGGGCGGACGAGCCCCCGGCAGGTCCTTCGCAGGACGGCCGGGGGCTTTTTTCGTGCCCGGCGTGAGGAGCGAAGCATGACGACGCAGACGACGGCAGCCGCAACCGACCGCGAGCAGTGGGAGCGCGAGCGGCTCTTCGAGTCGCTCGAGGCGTACCGACGCGGCATCGCCGACGCGCCGACGGTGCACAAGTACTTCGTCAGCACGGCCAGCCTCCCGAACGAGGACCGGCCGCTGACGTTCGTGGCATCCGACGAGACCGAGGACCGCCTCGGCGCCGTCGTCCGCGCCGACGGATGGGAGCTCGACACGTACCGCCACAACCCCGTGTTCCTCTGGGCGCACGACGTGTCGCGCACGCCCATCGGCCGCAGCTCGTGGGTCGGCGTCGAGGGCACGCGGCTGCTGGCGACGGTCGAGTTCGCGCCGACCGCGTTCGCACGCGAGGTCGAGCTGCTGTACCGCCAGCGCTTCTTGCGCGCCGTTAGCGTCGGGTTCCGCGCGAAGGCGTTCAGCTTCCGCCGGGACCCCGTGCGCGGCGTGGAGGGCGTCGAGTACTCGAAGCAGGAGCTGCTGGAGATCAGCGCCGTGCCGGTGCCCGCGAACCCGCGGGCGCTGGCCCGCGCCCTGGCCAGCGGGCTGGAGGTGCCGCGGCTGCGGCCGCTGTTCACGTTTGACGCGACGGGCGACGCGAAGGGCGACGGGGCGGCGGGCATCGCGGCAGGCGACGCCGACCGGATCGTCGGCGCGCTGCGGGCGCTGCGGACGGCTATCGGCTAAGTGCTTCCGGGTTCCCGTTCGTGGTGAGGGTCTCGGACCACGTACGGAGGTTTCACCGCGATCGTCTGTTCGCCCTTCGAGAACCTCAGGACGAACGGGACCGGGACTCTTCGACTGGCTCAGGGCGGATGAACAGGACGGCAACACGCAAGGAGGACCAATGGCAGGCATCGAGGACATCCAGCGGGAGATCGCACAGACCCAGGCCTTCGTCCAGGAGCGCTTCGACCCGATCAAGCGCGAGCTCAGCCTCGTGCGCGAGGAGCAGGAGCGCCTCGCGGGCGAGGTCCGCAGCCTGCTCGACCGCCAGCGGACCGAGCGGCGCGAGGCGGTGCGCGCGAGCGCGTCCACCGACCGGATCCGCGTCCGCGGCGGGCGGCTCGACGGCTTCGACATGGTGGACATGGCCATCATGCGGAGCCTGCTCCACGCGCAGCAGGCGCGCCCTCAGGACTACGACCCGCGGGTGCTGCGGTCGTGGGAGGAGAGCGTGACGAAGGCGATGGACTCCTCGACGGGCGGCGCCGGCCTCGAGCTGGTCAGCCAGGAGGAGGCGCGGCAGCTGTGGGCCGACATCAACGTCGAGACGGCCGTGGCGTCGCTGTTCGAGGCGGTCACGATGCCGACCAACCCCTTCGACGTGCCGCTCCAGCTCGGCGACGTCAACTGGTATCCCGGCACGGCGAACGTGGCCACGACGAGCACCGACCTCGCGACGGCCAAGCAGACGCTGACGGCCTACGAGCTGGTGGGCATGGTCCCGTGGGCGTACGAGCTCGACGAGGACGCGGTGGTCGCGATGATGTCGGAGGTGCGCTCGACGCTGCTCCGCAACGCGGCACAGGTGCTCGACGACGTCGTGCTCAACGGCGACACGTCGACCACGGGCAACATCAACCACGACGGCGCGACGCTGACGACGACGACGGCGGGCAAGGCGCAGTTCCTCATCGGCTTCGACGGCCTGGTCCACCTGCCGCTGGTCGACAACACGGCGATGCGCAACAACCACAACGCCGGCGTCTCCGTCGATATGTTCAACGAGCTCCGGCGCAAGACCGGCAAGTACGGGCTGCGGCCCTCCCAGCTGGCGTTCGTCATGGACGTCAACACGTTCATCGCGGCCCAGACGATCCCGGAGTTCCAGACGATCGACAAGCTCGGGCCCAACGCGACGCTGCTCACGGGCCAGCTGGGGGCCGTCGAAGGCGTCCCGGTGATCGTGTCGGAGCAGCTCTTGCTCGCCGACACGGACGGCAAGGTGACGGCGGCGGGCAACGGCACGAACACCGGCCGCCTGCTGCTCCTCAACCGCACGCAGTGGCGGAAGGGCTTCAAGCGCGAGCTGCTGATCGAGACGGAGCGCGACATCCAGAAGCGCCAGAACGTGATGGTGGTGAGCATGCGCGTGGCCTTCGCCGAGCGCACCGGCTCGCGCTCGACCGCCACGCACACGTCGCTGCAATACAACATCACGGGGGTGTAGGCGCTGGGCGCACGCCCGGCGGCCACGGCTCCGGTGACGTACGAGGGGGCGCCCTGCGGGGCGCCCCCTTCCTCTGACAGTCGAAACCTTTAGAGGATCATGCTACTGTCCAACAAGAATGACGGCAGACTTCGACCAATGGGCTGCTGATGAGCGTGGCCGACGAGGAGCTGTAGCGACGGTCGAGATGCGAACTGCGGCACGAACATCCTGGTGCCCGCGGCCTTGAGGACGACCGACTCACCGTGCCCTGCTCGACCTATCCGACCACCATCGGTGGCGACGGTGTCCCCTGCATTCCGAGGAACGACTTCGCACCCGACCACGGAGGGAGCCATGACCTCTTATCTAATCGAGGTTGCCGTCACGCACACCAGGGTTTACACGGTCGACGCGGAGAGCCCCGAGGAAGCCATCGCGCGCTACGGCGACGGCGATGCGGAGTTCTTCAGTGATGACATGGAATCCCTCGACAGCTGGGAAGAGGAGGGAGGCGCAGCTGTCGTCCTGTCGGACGATGGGCTCCACACCGTACTCCTGACGGCGGCCGATGCTGGTCCCTCCTAGCTTCGATGCCCACCACTGCGCAGCCCCGGCGATGGAACTGTAGCCACCAATTTTGAGCACGGGCAGGCAACGGGCGCATCGCTGTCCGGCTGGCTGCTCTCGCTACGGATCAAGCGTGTCGAAGAACCCCTTGTCCACACGGACGCGCTCAACGGCCTCGGTCAATGTCCCCAGATTGAGTTCTTGCATCAACCCAACCAATCTGTCGCCGTCAACAAGGTCTATCAGGGCGGTCCCGGGGCGCGTCGCTTCGTTGCGCGCCTCCGTTGTGAAGTAGGCGGTGGTGAGAATGAGTCCGTTCTCCGCGCGGCCGGCCATCGCGCCACGAAAGTCGCGGACCACGGGAGCCCCAACGTTCGTACTCCATCGCTTCGCCTGGAAGACGACGGGCAAGCTCACCAACCCCTGCAGCCTGACGATTCCCTGGCCGTCGATTCCGCCATCGCTACCCCTGCGCGTGACCGACACCTCCGTGAAACCACTTTCTCTTAGAATCCGAAGGCACAGGTTCTCGAAAGCGACCGGATCAAGCGACAAGAGGATGGCCAGAATCTCCTCCCTCCATTCGGTCTGCTCAACTGCCTCGGCAGCAACCGGCTCGTCAACCAGATTCTCCCCCGCAGATGTCCCCTCTCGACGCTCCCGATAGGTGTCGCTGACGAACCGCCTGACTTCCTTGGGGTCGACCGTCTCAACCTTTGCACCGTCTGCAGTCAGAGCCCATACCCCGCGCCGCGAGTTCGTGACGAGCCCAAACACTTTCAGATAGAAGCGCGCCCACGCAAGCCGGTAACCGAGCAAGGTCATACGGCCATATGCGACCTCTTGTGCCTCATCGGAGAGGTCAAGGTCGTGCGCGACCTTGACCTCCATCTCGGCAATAGACGCGCTCCCACCGAGCGCCCTGAGAGCGCTCAGCGCAGGGTTCATGAGGTCGTGATACTTAGGGACTTCGGAGCTTGGATCGGCCATTGCAGCACGCTCCGCGTCGAGCAGTGTCACGCCAGCCTAGCTGATCAACGCCCGCATCGCTAGATCAGCCCTAGCCACCTGCCACCCGCCCCTTCCGCCGTTGCGCGTACGCACGTAAGCTAACCCTGTAACCTTCCCGAGGGGACAAGCCCCCGGCGATCCATCAGTGGACGGCCGGGGGCTTTTTGTTTGTCCGCGTTCAACGAGTTCGGTTCAGAGGAGGAAGACATGGCTGACCCACAACGAGACGCACCCATCGGCGAGATCCTGTCGGCGCTGTTCCCGGCTTCCGGGACGGCGGTGATCCCCAAGGTGGCCAAGGTGGCCCTCGGGCAGGCGGCCGGCAACGCGGGCGTGCTGTCCTGGCAGAACCCGGAGGCGGTCGGCGTGCTCGCGGCCGTGATCATCGACATCACGACCGCGCAGGCGGGCCAGACGGCGGACGCCGGCGTGGACGGCGACGGCACCGGGTCCGGCGACACGCTGCTCGATGGCGTGTCCCTGGCCGCGACGGGGGCCTTCTCGAGCTTCGCCAACGCGGGCACCAACGGGGCCGCGTTCCGCAAGCTCGACGCCAAGGGCGGCACGAGCGACTACGTGACGGTGACCGCGAGCGGCACGCCGTCCACCCTGGCCGGCAACGCCTACGTCATCTACGTGCCGGTGAGCTAGCAGCGTCGGCTCTCCAGCCGGCTGCTGTTCGTCCTGAGGCACTCGAGGGACGAACGAGGGACTTGAACGCAACCGACGGGTCGTGGTTCGAGAGCCTCACCACGAGCGGATGGAACAGTCTCACCACGAACGGGACGGGGCAGTCTCACCACGAACGGGACGGGGCAGTCTCACCACGAACGGGACGGGGCCGTCTCGTCGGCGAGGCGGGACCCCCTTCGAAAGGAGTCGTGAGTCATGGCAGCATCAGAGACACCCACGCTCGTGAGCGGGGACAAGACGGTGACGGCGGCCGGGACGGCTGAGGCGCTCGGCACAGCGCAGCGCGTGCGCTCCATCACGGTCGTCGCGAAGGACAACAACACGGGCCGCGTCTACGTCGGCGGCTCCGACGTCGCATCGACCGTCAACCGCGGCCTGGGTGCGGGCGACGTGCTCACGCACACGTCAGCCGGCGGCTGGCTCGACCTGGCTGACGTCTACGTGGACGTCGACGTCAGCGGCGAGGGCGTCGACTACTACGCGGTGAAGGCATGACGACGTACGTCGACTACCACGTCAGCCCGCTCCACCAGGGCCCGCGCTCAAGGACGGGCGACCAGGTGGACCGCCAGCTCGTCCACGATCTGCTCGCGGTCCTCGGGGACTGCCGTCTGCTTTGGCTGCCGGACCTCGCAGATACGACGACCAGCACCGAGCGCGGCCGGCACGCCGGCACGATTACCTGGTCGGAGAGCCTCGGGAGTTGGGACGCGACGCGAGCCCGGCTTGGCGCCGGCGTGGCCGTCGCGTTCAACGGCACCGACGAGGAGGGCGACGTGCCCGACGCGGGCCGCTACTCGTTCGGCGACGGTGCGGCCGATCAGCCGTTCAGCATCGTCGCGCTGATCAAGCCCGACGCCAACGACGCGCTCATGACGATCGTGGGCAAGCTCGACTCGGCAGCCGCCGAGGAGTGGGAGCTGAGCCTGAGCGCATCCGGCCACCCGCAGCTCGTGCTGACGGACGAGAGCGCGGCGGCCACGCTGGCCGGGCGCGACGCGGCTGCTGCCGGAACCGGCTGGGTGCTGCTCGCCGCGACGTACGACGGCAGCAGAGCGGCCTCCGGCCTGCGGCTCTACAAGGACGCTGCCAACCGCACGCTGACCGACGACAGCTCGGGCGCCTATACGGCGATGGAGAACACCGCCGCGTCGGTACACCTCGGCGCGCGGTATGCGACCAAGGAACGGTTCTTCGATGGGTCGATCGCCCTCGTCGCCGTCACGGCCAAGGCGCTCGGCACGGACGACGTGTGGGCGGTGAAGGAAGTGGTGAACTCGTATTTCGGGCTGAGCCTGTAGGACCCGCAACTCGGTCTACCGAAGGAGGAGCAAGTGGCGACGATCACGCTGAGGATCCCGGACCCGTTGATTCCCGGCCTCGCGGCGTCGGTGAGAAGCGTGTACGGCGACGCCGTGGCCGCGCTCTCCGACGCGGACGCCTGCAAGCACGCGGCGAAGGCGCACCTGCGGCAGTTGTACCGGGCGGGCCACAAGCGGACGGCGTCGAGTGCGGCGGTCTCGGCCGCCGATGCCGCGCTGGCTGCGAAAGAGGCCGCCGCGGCAGCCGCCGTGCAGGCCCGCAAGGACGCCGAGGACGCCGCCCTGTCACGGGCCGACGCCGACTTCGACGGTGTGGCCTGATGGCGCGTGTGGAACCCGCCGTCCAAAGCGGCGGCCTGCTCAAGCTCTACCAAGCGCTGTGGGCTCCCTACTACCAGGCGGTGCTCAGCGTCCTGGGATCGACGGGCGTCGTCCTGCCGCTTGGCGACCCGCACCACGGGCATCCCGATGCGACGTCGTTCACCACGAAGGGTGATGAGCAGGTCACGTTCACCTGGTCGGAGGCGCCAAGCTC
>JACZSI010000053.1 GCA_022574265.1 Chloroflexota bacterium
GGCGCGCTCCAGGAGCCATCCCTTGGACGAGATCGTCATCGAAGCCCAGCCCCGCACCACGCTGGGCAAGAAGGTCCGCGCGCTGCGCCGCACCGGCGCCACGCCCATCCACGTCTACGGCCGCGACATGGAGCCCGCCTCGCTCCAGGCCGACACGCACGCCGTGGTCCAGGCCCTCAACGAGGTCGGCTTCACCACGCCGCTCACCGTCAAGGTGAACGGCGACGCCCACTTCGTCATCGTCCGCGAGGTCCAGCGCCACCCGGTCAGCGACCTGCTGCTGCACGTCGACTTCATGGCCGTCTCGCGCACCGAGCGGCGTGAGGCATCCGTGCCGCTGCACTTCGAGGGCGAGCCCCCGGCCGCCCGCGAGGAGGGCGCGATGCTCTCCGAGGACCTGCACGAGCTCGTCCTCGAGGCCCTGCCGACCGACATGCCCGCCGCGCTCACGGTCGACGTTGGCATGCTCGCCGACGCCGACTCCGTGATCCACGCGAGCGACATCGCGCTCCCGCCGGGCGTCACGCTCGTGACCGAGCCCGACGCACTCGTCGCGCGCATCGTCTTCCGCCGCATCGCCGAGGAGGCGCCGGGGGCCGAGGTGGTCGAGGGCGAGGAGGGCGCCGCGGAGGCGGAGGGTGCCGAGGGCACGCCCGCCGAGGGCGCCCCGTCCGAGGGCGCCTAGCTCGGCAGCGTCGCCCCGACGAATCCGCGGTGCCCGCGCACGAACTCCGCGGCCGTCGTTGCCGGCCGGCCAGCCAGCCGCACCGACCGGAGCACGAGCAGGCCCTCGCCCGTGCCAACGCCCACCGCGCCGTCCAGGTCTACTACCAGGCCTGGCACCAGGCCCGGCGCCGCAGCGACCTCGGCGTCGAGCACCTCGAGCCGCGCTCCGCGCCACGTCGTCGCGCTGCCTGGCCAGGGGTCGTAGGCGCGCACCTGGCGCTCCAGCCTCGCGGCGGGCTGGGTCCAGTCGAGGTCGCCGTCAGCCTTGCTCAGGCGCTTCACCAGCGTCGCGCCCTCGCCCGCCTGAGGCTCCGGACCGCCATCGCCGGCCACGTACCGCGGGAGCACGTCCGCTAGCAGCCCCGCGCCGAGGGCGAACAGGCGCGCGGTCAGGCCCGGCGTCCGCTCGGTGCCATCGAGCGCCACTCGCTCGGAGCGCGCGAGGACCGGGCCGGTATCGAGGCCTTCGTCCATGACGATCACGCTCACTCCGGTCGCCGGATCGCCCGCCAGGATCGTGGCGGCCACGGGCGCGGCGCCCCGGTGGCGAGGCAGCAGCGACGGATGGACGTTCACCGCGCCGAACCGCGGGCCCTCCAGGAAGGGCTTCGGCAGGAGCAGTCCGTACGCCGCGAGCACGACGAGGTCGGCCCCGAGCGCCTCGAAGCGCTCGGTCTCCCCGGGCGCCGCGAGCCGGGTGGGCGACAGCACCTCCAGGCCGCGCGTCCCAGCGAACGCTTTCACCGGCGCGCTCCGTACCTCGCGCCCCCGGCCCGCGCGCCTGTCGGGAGCGGTGTAAACACCGACCACGGGCCATCCGGACCCCAGGCCGAGGACGGCTTCGAGCACTGGCACAGCGACCTGCGGCGATCCCATGAATACCACGCGAACGGTGTCCATGGACGACATCATATCATCGTCAGCCACCGCCATTTCCCCGGCCGTGGCCTGCGCGAGCCCGCTTTCTCCACACGCGCGACGCCGCCGATGAAATCCGTTGAGAAATGCATCTGCTCGCCCCTTGCGTCCCGGCGAGAGGGGCATGTTACCTTCCCGCTCGTTGCAGCCGGTGGGCCCGCGCGACGGCACGACCCACCGGCCGGAAACAGCCCCGGCGCGGGGCATCGATCTGGCCCATTCCCTTGTTTGGAGCTCGCGTCCCATGTCCTCTGACTCTCCCGCACAACGCACCTGGGAGGCTGCCCTCGGGCGCCTTCAGCTCCAGGTCACCCGGCCCAGCTACGACACGTGGCTGCGCGATTCCGTCGGTCTCTCGATCGACGCCGACGCACTCGTGGTCGGCGTCCCAACCACGTTCGCGGCCGAGTGGCTGGATGGGCGGATGCGCGGCCTGATCGAGACCGCCGTCGCGTCCGTCGCCCGCACCCCGCTCGGCGTGCGCTTCGCCGTCCGCGGCGCCGAGCCCACGGCCACGCACGCGCTCGCCGCTCGCACCGAGCAGCCCACGGCGGCCCGGCGGCAGCCCTCCGGCAGCCCGGCCAGCGCCGCCGACGAGCGCTACACCTTCGCCTCGTTCGTCGTCGGGCCTTGCAACCAGCTCGCCCACGCGGCTTCTCTGGCGGTTGCCGAGGCCCCCGGCCGCACCCACAACCCCTTGTTCCTCTACGGCGCCGCCGGCCTGGGCAAGACCCACCTCATGCGGGCCATCGGCGAGCGGTCCCGCGCCGCGGGCCGCTCGGTGCGCTACGTCACCGCCGAGCAGTTCACGAACGATTACCTCGGCGCGATCCGCGACCGCCGCACACCCGCCTTCCGCGATGCCTACCGCTCGGTGGACCTACTCCTGGTCGACGACATCCAGTTCCTCTGCGGCAAGGACGCCACACAGGAGGGCTTCGTCCATACCTTCGACGCGCTCTACGACAACGGCCGTCAGATCGTCGTCGCGGCGGACCGTCCACCGGCCTCGCTACCGCTTCTGCAAGAGCCGCTGCGCTCCCGCTTCCAGTCCGGGCTGCTCGCCGACCTCTCCATGCCGGACGAGGCGACGCGCGCTGCCCTTCTCCGCCACTACGCCGCCGCGGCCGATACGCAACTCCCCGATGATGTCCTCGCGCTGCTGTCCGAGCGTGCCGCTTTCAGCATCCGCGTCCTTCAGGCCGCCCTCAACCGCATCGTCGCCCTCGCCCGCTACACCGCGCGCCCGCTCGACGCCGCCCTCGCCCGCGAGGCGCTCTCATGCTTCGCTCAAGCGCCTGCCACCGAGCTGTCCCCCACCGCCATCATCGATGCCGTCGCGGCCCACTACGGACTTCCTCCGGCCGCCCTGCTCGCCGCTCGCCGTGACCGGCATGCCTCAACCGCCCGTCAGGTCGCCATGTACCTGCTCCACGACGTCCTCCGGCTCACCCCCGATGAGATCGGCCACAACCTCGGCGGCCGCGACCGTACGACGGTCCTCTACGGCATCAAGCGAATCACCAACCGCATAGCGGACGACACTCCTTTCGCCAAGGCCCTCAGCCCACTCCGCGCTACTCTCTCCCCGGCTCTCCCTCCTCTCTCCGCATAGTGCCCATCCGGCTTCCCCCACGGCTCTATGCGGCAGACCGGCCTTGTCCTCTCGATCTTTCCGCAACTTGGTACTCTTATGGTTATTAGCTCACCTCTCTGAAATGAGACTAGAACTGTGGATGATAGAAGAGAAGTAACGATTACGGGAGGATCTGGAGGCAACGGCCGGATCTCCTTCTCCGATCAGGGCTTGCGGTTCAAGGGGGGACCTGATGGCGGGGTTGGCGGACGGGGAGGAGCTGTCCTGGTGACGGCGTCATCATCGCGGCGAGACTTCTACCACCTGGGGCGCGCCGCGGAGATAGAGGGGCGAGCCGGAGGGAACGGTGGCGCGAACGGCCGGACGGGGAGAGATGGTCCGCCGCTGACGATCGAGGTCCCGGTGGGGACAGTGGTGATGGAGGAAGCCGAGGACGGTGAGACCGTGGTGCTCGCGGACCTGGTGGAGCCTGGGTCGGTGCTCCTGCTGGCCCGCGGAGGAGTTGGGGGGAAGGGGAATACGGGCTTCGCGACGTCGACGAACCAGACTCCGGTGCTTGCGGAGGCGGGAGCAGCGGGCGAGTCGCGTGCGGTGGTGTTCGAGCTGCGGCTGGGCAGCGATATCGCGCTGTTCGGCGCGCCGAACGCGGGCAAGTCAGCACTGCTCGCGGCGTTGACGAACGCCCGCCCGCAGGTTGCGGACTATCCCTTCACGACGGTCGACCCGGTGCATGGCGTGCTGGACCTTGGGGACCGCGACGTGCTGTTGCTGGAGCTCCCAGCGCTGGCTGAGGGGGCCAGCGCCGGGTATGGGCTCGGGTCGAGGCACCTGCGGCACGCCGAGCGAGCGCTTGCGCTGGCGTATGTGGTGGACGGCGCGGCGGGGAACGTCGTCGAGGCGTACCGAGCCGTGCGCCGCGAGGCCGCGGCCTACGGGAAGGGCCTCACCGGCAAGCCGGCGCTCGTGATCGTGACGAAAGCCGACCTGCCCGAGGCCGCGGCCGGCCTCGAGGAGGCGCTCCGGAGCCTGCGGCGAGCTTCGAGGGTGCATGTGGTCGGCGTGTCGGCGGCCACGGGGGTTGGGCTAGAGGAGTTGCGGCGCGAGCTGTCGAGCCTGGCCCCGCCCCGGGAGCGTCGCCGCGGCAGGCCGGAGCACACGGAGGCGCCCCCTCTGCGGGCGAGGGCGAACCGCGCGGTGGTGACGGTGCGTGGCGGCGTGTTTGAGGTATCGTCGCCCCGGGCCGAGCGGATCATGCCGATGGTGGACGTGAAGAACTGGCGTGCGCGTCTCCAGCTCCACGCGGAATTGGGCCGGCTCGGCGTGCTCGACGCGCTTGAGAAGCAGGGGGTGCGGACCGGTGATACCGTGAGGATCGGTGGAGCGGAGCTGCTGTGGGAGTAGGAGCGAGGTGACGGTGCGCAAGGGCTTCCTCGGCGGGACGTTCGACCCGGTGCACGCGGCCCATCTCGTCCTCGCGGACGAGGCGTACCGGCAGCTCGGCCTCGACGGTGTCTGGTTCCTCCCGGCGGGACAGCCTTGGATGAAGCGCGACGTTCCCCTCGCGGCGAAGGAGCACCGGCGAGCGATGGTCGAGCTGGCGGTTGCCGCCGATCCGCGCTTCCACGTGAGCACGCTGGAGCTGGACCGGCCGGGCGACACGTATACCGTGGACACGCTTGAAGCGCTGCACGCCGAGGCGGCCGACGATGAGCTGTGGTTCATCGTCGGCGCCGACACACTGGCGTCGATGCACCGGTGGAAGGACCCGGCGCGGGTGCTGGAGCTCGCGCGGATCGCCGTCGCGACACGGCCAGGGCACGAGCGGCTGGACCTGGGCGCCCTCGAGGAGGTCGCGCCGGGCGCTTGGGAGCGCGTCACGAGCTTGCGCATGCCCATGATGGACGTCAGCGGCACGGAGGTGCGCCGCCGGGCCGCCGAGCGGGAGACGATGAGCGGGCTCGTCCCCGAGGCGGTGGCGGCGTACATCGTGCGGCACGGCCTCTACGGGGGCACGCGCGCCGAGGCAGCGGCGACTGCGACGGAGGGCTGAGCATGACCGAGGCGGAACGAACGAGGTTGGCGCGGGAGATACTGGACGTGGCCGTGGCCAACGGCGCGCTTCTCTACGGCGACTTCACGCTGACGTCGGGGGAGAAGAGCACCTACTACTGGGACGGCCGCGTGCTCTCGCTCACGCCGGAGGGCGCGGCGCTCGTGGCGAAGGCGCTGCTGCCGCTCGTGCGGGCCTCGGGCGCGACGGCCGTGGGCGGGCCCGCGGTCGGCGCCGTGGCCATGGTCGCCGCCATCGCCATGCTCAGCGGCCAGGACGGCGGCGAGCCGGTCCCGGGCTTCTTCGTGCGGGCCGGAGCTCGCGAGCATGGCACGGGCAAGCTGATCGAGGGCCCGCTGGCGCCGGGCTCGCGGGTCGCGATCGTGGACGATGCGTGCTCGACGGGAGGCTCGCTCTACCACGCGATCAAGGCCGCGGAGGAAGCGGGGCACACGGTCGTTCTCGTCGCGACCGTGCTCGACCGCCACCAGGGCGGCTCGGACAAACTGCGGGCCGACGGGTACGCGTTCCACGCGCTGCTTGAGTCGGACGCGGAGGGCAACGTCACCCCGGCCGGATAGCGCTAGATGTCGAGGTTCTTGACCGACCGCGCATGCGCTTGCCCTGCGCCGGAGGCGCGTCGAACGCGGTTCGTCCGGGCGCGCTAGATGTCGAGGTTCTTGACCGACCGCGCATGCGCTTGGATGAACTCCTTGCGCGGCTGGACCAAGTCGCCCATGAGCATCGTGAACACCTCGTCGGCGACGGTGGCCTGCTCGACGGACACCTGGAGGAGGGTGCGCGTGCCGGGGTCCATCGTCGTCTCCCACAGCTGGTCGGGGTTCATCTCGCCGAGCCCCTTGTAGCGTTGGAGGCCGACGCCCTGGCGTTCTGAGTGCTGGTGCAGCGCACGGGCGAGGTCGTACCACAAGACGCCGGTCGCGACCTCCGCGTCGCGCCGCTTGATGTTGAATCCCCGGCCGTTGATCCACTGCGCGAGGTCAGGGAAGAGCTGGAGGGCGCGCCGCGTGGACGCCGACTCCAGCACGCGCTTGACGTTGATCGTGCCGTGGCCGGGCACCTCCAGCGTGTAGGCGTCCCGCGTCTTGACGGACTTGGCCGTGCACTCGTACCCCTGGGCGGCGAACCACGCGCGGACGGCCTCCAGCGTCTCCACGCCCTCGAAGGCGAGGCGGTACTTCCGGCGCTTGGCGCCGAGGAGGAACGTGCCCACGAGGCTCGGGGGGAGGCCGAGGCTGGACAGCGGCGCCGTCGAGCTCTGGAACTCCTGGAGCTGGGCCGCGAGGCCTTGGAGCTCCGGGCCGGCCATCGTGACCTTGCCGTCGTCCGAGGCCACTTCGAGGCGGCCGAAGAGCTGCTTGGCCATCCACTCGTCCTTGTCGGCCTCGGCGTACTTGTACTCGGCGGTGCGGCCGTGGGAGACGCGGTAGAGCGGCGGCTGGGCGATGTAGAGGTAGCCGCCGTCGATCAGCTCGTGCATGTTGCGGTAGAAGAACGTGAGGAGCAGCGTCCTGATGTGCGCGCCGTCGACGTCCGCGTCGGTCATGATGATGACCTTGTGGTAGCGGAGCTTGGCCAGGTTGAAGTCTTCGCCGAGCCCGGCGCCGATGGCCGTGATGAGCGCGCGGATCTCCTCGTGCGCGAGCATCCGGTCCGGCCGCGCCTTCTCCACGTTCAAGATCTTGCCCCGCAGCGGCAGGATGGCCTGCGTGCGGCGGTCGCGGCCCATCTTGGCGGAGCCCCCGGCCGACTCGCCCTCGACCACGTACAGCTCGCAGAGCGCGGGGTCGCGCTCGGCGCAGTCGGCCAGCTTGCCGGGCAGCGAGCCGCCGTCCATGGCGTTCTTGCGGATGACGAGGTCCCGGGCCTTCTTCGCGGCGTCGCGGGCGCGCTGGGAGGTGAAGCACTTCTCGATGATGCGGCGCCCCTCGGCGGGGTGCTCCTCGAGGTAGAACTCGAGGTGCTGGACGAGCAGCTGCTCCACCGCGGTCTTGATCTCGGCGTTGCCCAGCTTGCCCTTGGTCTGCCCCTCGAACTGCGGCTCCTCCATGCGCACGCTGATGATGGCCGTGAGGCCCTCGCGCACGTCCTCGCCGGAGAAGTTGGTCGTGTTCGCGTCGACGAGCTTGGACTTCTTCGCGTAGTTGTTGATGGCGCGGGTGAGCCCTGCCCGGAAGCCCTCGAGGTGCTTGCCGCCGTCGACCGTGTTGATGCAGTTGGCGAAGGCGAGGGTCGTCTCGTAGAAGCCGCCGTTGTATTGGAGGGCGATCTCCACCACGTTCGTGTCCTGCGTCTCCTCCATGTAGAACGGCTCGGCCTGGAGCACCTCGCGGTTGTGGTTCAGGTGGCGCACGAAGCTGCTGATGCCGCCCTCGAAGTAGAAGGTCCGGTCGTCCTCGGGGTGCGCCTCGGACCGGCAGATGATCCAGAGCCCCTTGTTCAGGTAGGCCATCTCCCGGAACCGCGTGAGCAGCGTGTCCCAGTCGAAGCGGGTGTGGCCGAACACCTCCTTGTCGGGCGTGAAGGTCACGAGCGTCCCGGCCCGGAGCGGGTCGGCCTTGGGGATGGGGCCCGCGTCCACCACGTCGGCGGTCGGCTCGCCCCGCTTGTACTCCTGGTAGTGCAACCGGCCCTGGCGGCGGACCTCCACGCGCATGTGCTCGGAGAGCGCGTTGACGACGGACGAGCCGACGCCGTGCAGCCCGCCGGAGACCTTGTAGGCGCCGCCGCCGAACTTCCCGCCGGCGTGCAGCGTGGTCATGATCGTCTCGAGCGCCGGACGGCCCGTCATCGCATGGATGTCGACGGGGATGCCGCGGCCGTTGTCATGCACCGTCACGCTGTTGTCCGCGTGCAGCGTGAAAGCGACGCGGTCGCAGAACCCGGCCATCGCCTCGTCGATCGCGTTGTCGACGATCTCGTAGGCGAGGTGGTGCAGCCCGCGCTCGTCGGTGCTCCCGATGTACATGCCGGGGCGCCGGCGCACCGCCTCCAGCCCTTCGAGGACCTGGATGTCGCGGGCTGTGTACCCCTTCTTCTTCGTGGCCATGCAGCGGTTCTCCTCGAGGGGCGCGGGCGGTGGGATGAGTGGCTGGGCGGCGGTCCCGCCGAGGCGGCGGATCTGGCCGGTTCTCCGCGCCGTAGACTGCTCCACGGCACCGTTATATTCTACTATTTCTGAGGGTGGTGGTCAAAGCAATCGGAACCGGTTGTAGTTTCGGACGGATCTGCGGATGCGCGTCCGGAACGGCGGCGTCGAGGCTTTCCGCGACCGCGAGAGGGCCCTTGACGGCGGTTGGCAGCACACCGCAACATGCGCTCGTGCCCACTCCGAGCGTGATCGCGATCGACGGCCCCGTGGCCTCCGGCAAGACGACCGTGGGGCGTGAGCTCGCCGCGCGTCTCGGCTACCGGTTCGTGGACACCGGGCTGATGTACCGCGCGCTGACGCTCGTCGCCCTGCGGCGCGGCATCGACCCACGGGATGGGGCGGCCCTCGGGAAGCTGGCCGAGCAGACCGAGATCAGCATCGTGACGGGCCCCGGCGGTGCCGCGGCGGTGCACGCGGACGGCGGCGACGTGACGGCGGACCTCCGGACCGCCGAGGTGGAGGACGCTGTCTCCGTGGTGGCGCAAGTCCCGGCTGTGCGTCACGCTATGGTGGCGCAGCAGCAACGGATCGCGGAAGGGGGCAACGTCGTCATGGTCGGGCGCGACATCGGGACCAAGGTGCTGCCGGACGCGGCCAAGGTCTTCCTGACGGCCTCGCCGGCGGAGCGCGCGCGGAGGCGGCACGTGGAGCTCGAGGAGGGCGGCGGCGCCCCGTCGCTGGAGGACGTCCGCGAGAGCCTGGCGCTGCGCGACACGCTCGACTCGGAGCGCGCCGAGGGTCCGCTGCGGGTGGCGGACGGCGCGGTGGTCGTCGAGACCGACGGACTCGCGGTCGAGGCGGTCGTGGATGCCGTCGTCGCGCGGATCGGCGCATGAGCAGGCGGGGGCTCGACTTCTGGTACCGGCTGGGCCGCCTGCTCGCGCGGATCCTCATCCCCACGTTCGGGCGCATCGAGGTGGTGGGCCGCGAGAACGTGCCGCCGTACGGGCCGCTGATCATCGCGCCCAACCACCAGTCCAACGCGGACCCGGGCGTGCTCGTCTACGCGATCTCCCGGCCTCTGTGGTGGATGGCCAAGCGGGAGCTGTTCTCCAACCCGCTCAACGCTTATTTCATGCGCGCGGTGCACGTCCACCCCATCGACCGCGACGGGCGGGACCTGGAGGCGCTCGCTTGGGCGCAGGAGACGCTCGCGGCCGACCGCGCCCTCGTCCTCTTCCCGCAGGGCACGCGCAGCCCCGGCGCGCTCACCGAGGGGAGCGACGGCGCGACGTACATCGCGCTGCGCTCCGGCGCTCCCATCCTGCCGGTGGCCATCACCGGCACCGAGCGGATCCGGGGCGTGGCGAAGATCGCGTTCCACTTCCAGCGGCTGCGCGTCGTGATCGGCGAGCCCTTCACGCTGCCGGTGGTGGAGGGCAGGCTCGAGCGCGAGGTGCTGCACTCCCTCACGGACCAGGTGATGGAGCGGATCGCGGCGCTGCTGCCGCCGGAGTACCGGGGCGTGTACGCCGGGCCGAAGACGGGCCGGACCGCCTCTTGAGGAGCGCTCCCGCGGCGCGTTAGGCTCGCGGTTGGCGCTGTGCTATCATCCCGCACCGGCGCCTCCGAACGCTCCCGAGACCGAGCCAGGCTGGACGATTTTCGGCCCACGGCGTTCGCGGGCCGCGGCGCTCCGACGACCGTGAGACGGCCATGATGAGAGAGGGTATGAAGACACGCACGGACGGCAAGATGGTCTACCGTCTTGCCGAGGGCGGCGCCGACATGGTCCGCCTGTTCGGCTCCAAGGGGGCCCACGCCAGCGAGATGGTCGGCATCGGGCTCCCCGTGCCTCCCGGTTTCGTCATCACCACCGACGCGGCGCTCGAATACTACCGCCAGGGCAGGCGGTTCCCCGACGGGCTCTGGGACGCCGTCGTCGAGAACGTCCACGTCCTCGAGA
>JACZSI010000197.1 GCA_022574265.1 Chloroflexota bacterium
CCCCGAGAACCGAGCGCGGTGCCCATCGGACCCCTCTCCCTGGACAGGGCCTGTCTGAGAGACTCCGTCGGTGCCCGCCTGGGGAGTGCAGAGGGGCGAAGCCCCTTTGCCGGGGGCACGGGGGTGTCCCCCGTCGTTGGTTCCATCACCCCCTTCCTGGCAGGAAGGGGGACGGGGGGATGGTCGAAAGGGCGGTGGAGCACCGACCCGGCCTGTGGGGTGGGGGCTTTCGAGGCAAAGCCTCTGGCGAGGAAGAGGGTCGAGCGGAGAAACCCATGACCGAACGCATCGTCACCGGCACCGTTCGCGAGGAAGACCTCTCCTCGGAGGGCGGCCTGCGCCCGCGGCGACTCGATGAGTACATCGGTCAGGACAAGGTCAAGGAGAACCTCAGCATCGGCATGGAGGCCGCCCGCCAGCGCGGCGAGCCCTTCGACCACGTCCTCCTCTACGGCCCCCCCGGCCTCGGCAAAACGACGCTCGCTCGCATCATCGCCACCGAGATGGAAGCGAATATCCGCGTGACCTCCGGCCCCGCCATCGAGCGCCCGGGCGACATGGCCTCGATCCTCACGCAGCTCGCCTCGGGCGACGTCCTCTTCATCGACGAGATCCACCGCCTCGGCAAGGTCGTCGAGGAGATCCTCTACCCCGCGATGGAGGACTATTCGCTGTCGTGGGTGATGGGCAAGGGCTTGAGCGCGCAGAGCATCAACCTCAAGGTCGAGCCGTTCACGCTGGTCGGCGCCACGACGCGGTACGCCATGCTCAGCCCGCCGCTGCGCGACCGCTTCGGCACGGTGTACCGGCTCGACTTCTACGACCAGCCCGCGATGGAGGCGATCGTCGAGCGCTCCGCGCGCATCACCGGCGTGCCCATCGACCGCGAGGGCGTGGTCGAGATCGCGCGCCGCGGCCGGGGCACGCCGCGCGTCGCCAACCGCCTGCTGCGCCGCGTGCGCGACTACGCCCAGGTGCGGGCCGACGGCTCGATAACCGCCGAGGTTGCCGCGCGGGCGCTCGCCCTCCTCCAGGTCGACCGCCTCGGCCTCGACGAGCTTGACGACCGGCTCCTACGGACCATCGCGGAGAAGTACGACGGCGGCCCCGTGGGGCTCGAAACGCTCGCCGCCTCCATCGGCGAGGAGTCCGACACCATCATGGACGTCTACGAGCCCTACCTGATGAAGCTCGGTTTCCTGGCCCGCACCCCGAGGGGACGCGTCGCCACCAAGCTCGCCTACGCCCATCTGGAGCTCGACTACCCGGCCAAGCTCGACCGCCAACAGCCGTCGCTATGGGAGGGCGACCCAGGGCGGGCGGGCTGATGGCGTTGGACGCGCTGGAGGCCTGCCGGGCCGATGCGTAGCGTGCGGCTCGCCGCCGGCTTGCTGCTCGCCTTCCTCGCCGGTGCATGCGGGGCGGCGCCGACCGCGACGCCGCTTCCCACCGCGACGCCCGTTCCCCCACCGAGCGCGCCGCCCACGCCCACGCCGGACCCTCTCGACGCGGGGCTTGCGACGGTCGAGGTCGAGGTCGCGCGCGGCCGCTTCACCGCCGTGGTCGTCGACACGCCCGCCACCCGTGCGCGCGGTCTCTCTGGCCGGGACGCGCTCGCGCCCTCCCGCGCGATGTGGTTCGACATGGGGCGTTCGGCCCCCGCCACCTTCTGGATGAGCGGCATGCGCTTCCCGATCGACATCGTATGGGTCGACGACGGTCTGCGCGTCCTGCACGTCACGCACGAAGCGCCCGTGCCGCAAGACGGCGTGAGCTCGGCCGACCTGCCGCGCTACACGCCGGGAGACGTCGGCGTCCGCTACGTGCTTGAGATCAACGCCGGGCTGGCGAGCGAGCTCGGCATCGAGCCCGGCGTTCGGGTGACGCTGGGGGAGTCTTAGAAAGCCGGCTTGCCCAGCTCGGCCCACGCACCGAGGACCTCGCCGGACGGCGCGAGCACGCCGAACGGCCCGTCGATCGCCTTGAGCGCCGCCTCGTGGCGGGCGAGGTCGCCCTGCGCGCAGCAGTCCGGCGCGACGACGATGTAGTAGTCCCGCATGAAGCCATCGCGCGCCGTGGACTCGACGCAGGCGCTCGTCGCCGTGCCCGTCAGCACGAGCGTCCGCACGCCGCGGGCCCGCAACGCGCGGTCGAGCTCGGTGCCCAAGAACGCGCTGAAGCGCGCCTTCGGCAGGACCATGTCGCGCTCCTCCGGCGCCACGCCGAAAAACTCGACGCCCCACGTGCCCTCGATGCAGTTGGCCTCCTGCGTGCGGTGACGCTCGAGGCGGACGTCCGTGTCCGTCCACTGGTTGTGGACCGCCTGCGTGAAGACGACGGGCACGCTGGCCTCGTGCGCGCCGTCGATCAGCGCCTGGAGCGGCGGCACGATGGCCTGCACGAGCGATACGTCGCCGCCGTCGTGCGCCTTCGCGCCGTCGTCGTGGCAGAAGTCGTTCTGCATGTCGATCACGAGCAGCGCCGCGTGCCTCGGGTCGACCTTCTCGGCGAGGGTTGTCAGCATCGGACTCCTCCTGGGCGCTCGGTCCGCGTCGTTCGCCGAGCCTATCGCCCAGCGGGGCGCTAGGTCAATGCGCGCCCTGCTAGAGTGGCCCCATCGCTGTTGGGGGAGGTGCACCGTGGGCCGTACCTACG
>JACZSI010000198.1 GCA_022574265.1 Chloroflexota bacterium
CGTCGCGCCAGACGGCACGGAGCGAACGGCCGAGGGCTGGTGCGAGGGGACCGTGGCCCGCTCGCCCGACGGCGCCGGTGGCTTCGGATACGACCCCGTCTTCCTCGTGCCCGCGCTCGGTGTGACCATGGCCCGGCTGAGCGACCAGGAGAAGGACGCCATCAGCCACCGTGGCAACGCCGCCCGCGCCATCGCGCCCCTCCTGGCCGCGTGGCCGCTCGTGCCCGACGCAACGGAGGCGCGGTCGTGAGCCAGACCGATTCGCCCATCGACACGCTCGGGCGGCCGCTGCACGACCTGCGCATCTCCGTGACCGACCGTTGCAACTTCCGCTGCACCTACTGCATGCCCGCCGAGCTCTTCGGCGAGGCCTACCACTTCCTGCCGCGCGCCGAGCTGCTGACGTACGAGGAGATCGCCCGGCTCGCCGCCATCTTCGTCGGGTTCGGCGTCTCGAAGGTGCGCGTGACCGGCGGCGAGCCGCTCGTGCGCCAGGACGTCGATAAGCTCGTCGGCATGCTGCACCGGATAGCCGGCGTGGAGGACCTGACGCTCACGACCAACGGCGTGCTGCTGCCGGAGCACGCGGAGCGGCTCAAGGCCGCGGGCCTCGACCGCGTCACGGTGAGCCTCGACAGCCTCGACCCGGAGGTCTTCGGTGCGATGAACGGCAAGGGGGTCGCCCCCGAGGCCGTGCTCGCGGGGATCGACGCGGCCGAGCGCGCCGGGCTGCACCCCATCAAGGTCAACACGGTGGTCGAGCGCGGCGTGAACGACCACACGGTGGTGGACGTCGCGCGGCACTTCAAGGGGACGGGCCACATCGTGCGTTTCATCGAGTACATGGACGTCGGCAACCTGAATGGCTGGAAGCGCGACCGTGTCGTGGCTTCTTCCGAGCTCGCGTCGATGATCGACGCCGTGTTCCCGATCGAGCCGCTGGAGCCGAGCTACCGCGGCGAGGTGGCCGAGCGCTGGCGCTACCGCGACGGCAGTGGCGAGATCGGCTTCATCTCGTCGGTCACGCAGCCCTTCTGCGGCGACTGCATGCGCGTCCGCCTCTCGCCGGAGGGCCGCGTCTACACCTGCCTCTTCGCGAGCCTCGGCCACGACCTCAAGACGCCGCTGCGCTCGGGCGCGAGCGACGACGAGCTGCGCGACACGATCGCCGGCATCTGGCGCGTCCGCGACGACCGCTACTCCGAGCAGCGCGCGGCCCTCGCCGGGGCGGGGGAGGCCCGCCACAAGATCGAGATGTTTCAAATAGGGGGGTAGGGGCGCACGGCGTGCGCCCTCGAGGCGAACCAGGCGATGACCATCGACATCCACACGGACGGCTCCTGCCTCGGCAACCCCGGCCCCGGCGGCTGGGGGGCGATCGTCGTGACCGACGGCGCCGAGCGCGAGCTCTCAGGCGGCGACGCCCATACGACGAACCAGCGCATGGAAGTCACCGCCGCCATCAAAGGGCTCGCGGCCGTCCCTGCGGGCGGCGCCGTGACGGTGCACAGCGACAGCCTGTACCTGATCAACACGATGACCAAGGGCTGGAAGCGCAAGGCCAACGTCGACCTGTGGCCGGAGCTGGACGCCCTGGTGCGCGAGCGGACCGTCACTTGGCGTTGGGTGAAGGCCCACGCCGGGCATGCCATGAATGAGCGTGCCGACGGCTTGGCGGTCGCGGCGGCGTACGCAGCGGCGGGCCGTCCGCCGGCACGCATCGCCGGCGCAGCCCCGCCGGAGGGCCTCTCGCACCTCGACGCCGAGGGCCGCGCGCAGATGGTCGACGTGAGCGGCAAGCCCGACAGCGACCGCACCGCCACGGCCGCCGGGGTCGTGACGATGAAGCCGGAGACGCTGGCCATGATCATCGAGGGCACCGTCGAGAAGGGCGACGTCTTCACCGTCGCGCGCATCGCCGGCATCTCCGCGGCCAAGCGCACGTGGGACCTCATCCCGCTGGCGCACAACATACCGCTGGGCCAGGTGACGGTGGACTTCGAGACCGACGCCGCGAAGGGCACGGTCGCCATCACCGCGACGGCGCGCACGACCGCCAAGACCGGCGTCGAGATGGAGGCGCTCACGGCGGTCAGCCTGGCGGCGCTCACGATCTACGACATGTGCAAGGCCGTCGACCGCGGCATGCGCATCGGCGACGTGCGCCTGCTGGAGAAGCGCGGCGGCGTCCACGGCGACTACGCGGCGGAGTAGCCTGCCAGCGTTCCGCCCCGTCCCGCTTGCGCGGCTGAGAGCCGCCTTATCCCGTTCGTGCTGAGGCTCTCGAAGTACGAACGAACGCTGGCCTGCGGCCAACTCTTGCCGTGCCAGCCCCGCCTGGCGCCCCTATAATCGAGCCCGTATGGCCCAAGCGCGCGACGCTCTCCTCGATGGACTCAACCCGGCCCAGCGCGAAGCCGTCGAGCACGTCGACGGCCCGTTGCTCATCGTCGCCGGCCCCGGCAGCGGCAAGACGCGCGTCATCACGCACCGCATCGCCTACCTCGTCACGCACGTCGGCATCGGCCCCGGGCGGATCGCCGCCGTCACGTTCACGAACCGCGCCGCGCGCGAGATGCGCTCGCGCCTCCAGCGGCTCCTCGGCGACCGCGCCGGCCGCCTCGTCGCCGGCACCTTCCACGCGCCCTGCGT
>JACZSI010000199.1 GCA_022574265.1 Chloroflexota bacterium
CGGCATGCTCGCCGTTCACGGTCAGCCGCGCGCCGGCGCACGGCACGAGGATGCTGCACACGCCGTAGGGGCGGTCGGGCGCATCGAACGGCATGGTGTGCCGCAGGTGCGGCTCGCCGATGTCGTACCACGTCAGCGTGATGTCGTCGTCGTCGGAGGTGACGCGCTCCGTCCAGAAGGAGCGCACGTCGCCGGAGTGGGCGAAGTCGGCGTCGGTGACGGGGATCGTGGTGTCGGAGAGCTCCCCGTTCAGCATCCCCTGGACGGTGGACTGCAGCCAACGGGTGAGCGCGATGTTGTCGGAGAAGATCCACCAGTCGTTGTCGGTGAGCTCGCTTTTCAGGAACAGCACGTGACCGGGGCCGGCGCCGCTGAAGACGATGCGCCAGAAGCTCGCGGTCGTCGTCGGGTCGGCTCCCTCGTCGCCGTTGCTCAGACGGATGAATGGGTTCTCGCCGGTGAGGATCACGTGGTTGGGGTCGAAAGCGCTGGCCATGGAAACCTCCTTGCCGCTCGATTCTACAGGGCCAGAGAACGCAGCAGTCCCCCGGCGGTCCCTCCCGCTCGTGCTGAGCCCGTCGAAGTACGAGCCCACCTTTGCGCACCGCCGACGCCGTGCCAGGCGTACGCTCCCTCGCCCTTCGACAGGCTCAGGGTGAGCGGTTGGGGCAAGCCGCGATTTCGCGGAAGGGCCACGATTTCGTAACGGCGACTTCCAGGCCGTGTGATCACCCTCCCCTACCCCAGCGGCTCGCCGTCCACGACGACGCGCCGCGGCCCCGCGGTCTCGCGGCCGAGGGCCGCCATCAGCACGGCGCTCGTCAGCAGCAGCACGCCGATGGCCACGAACGCGGACAGCGGCGAGACGAACTGGTACAGCGCGCCCGCGATCGCCGGGCCAGCGATCGCGCCCACGGACTGCGCCGCCATCACCAGGCCGAGGAACGACCCACGGCCGTCGGCGGGCGCGAGGTCCATGGCGTAGGCGTGCGTGCCGGTCATGGCCATCGATCCGCCTACACCATGGACGACGACGACCAGGGCAAGCACCACGTAGGCATCGCCGATACCCAGCAGGAAGGACGCGGCGGCGAGGAGAGCCAGCGCGGGGACCAGCGACACCTTCCGTCCGAAGCGGTCCATGATGACGCCGTTGGGGAAGGCCGCCAGGAATGCGGCGAGGGCCGCGAGGCTGATGAGGAAGCCCACCGCCGTTTCGTCGGAGCCGAGGCTGAGGCGCGCGTGGGCCGGGATCAACGTCTGCATGACTCCCGCCTGGGCCACGGCCCCACCCGCGGACGCGAAGGCGAGCGCCACGAACGCCCGGTCCCGGAACGGCCGCAGGCTGAAGGCTCGCGGGCGCGGTGCGTCCGAAGGCGCCGCCGGGCGTGGCTCTGGCCGCGTCTCCTTCACCAGGAAGAGCACCGTCAGCACGATGACGACCTTGGAGATGCCGTTGAGCAGGAAGAGGGCGGGCAGGCCGTAGACGGCCGCCAGGACGCCGCCGACCAGCGGTCCGGCCACGAAGCCCAGGCGCATGGACATCTGGCGCAGGGCCAGCACGCGGCCGCGGTTCGCCGTGGTCGTGACGTCGGAGAGCAGCACGTTCGAGCTGGTCGCCCACATCGCGACGCCGATCTGGCCGATGAGCTCGAGGACGAGGAAGGTGACGTAGTCGTCGGCGAAGACCTGGCCGAAGTTCGTGGCGCCACGGATCGCCGGGGCCAGCATGATGAGCGGCTTGCGGCCGAGGCGGTCCGTCAGGTAGCCGGTCAGCGGGCCGGTGAAGAAACGCGGGATGGCGTTGACGGCGATGAGGACGCCGACCAGGAACACGTTCCCGGTGACCGCGAGGGCGAAGAGCGGCCGGCCCAGGTTCTGCGCGCCGGTGCCGAACCCCCAGGTGAAGAACGAGAAGAAGATGGGCGCGTTCGACGCGCGGAGCACACGGGGGCGTGTTTCGGGCAAGTGGGGGTGCTCCTAGAGGCGCCTGCAAGCCGGCGGCGCCACCATAGCACGGCACATGGCGCGGCCTGCCCTACACGGCGGGGCCTTGCTTCCCCGGCGGTTTCGCGAGCACGAGCGCCGCCAGCACGACGGCGAACGAGCCAAGCATGATCTGGAAGGAGAGCGTGTAGTCGCCGGTCACGCCGTGCAGGTAGCCGGCGACCAGCGGCCCCGCCGCGCCCACGGGGCTTGAGACGACCTGCGAGAACCCTCGGACCGCGCCGACGTGCCCACGCCCGAAGTAGTTCGCGAACAGCAGCGTGTAGCCGATCGTCCACCCGCCCGCGCCGAGCCCGTAGAGGACGGCGAACAGCAAAGCCGTCGGCACGCTGTCGGCGGCGATGATGGCGACGATCGACGCGCCGAAGAAGAGCGTCGCGACCACCAGGACCCAGCGGATGTGGATGCGGTCCGCGAGCGCTCCGAACGGCACGGACGACACCGCGGCCGTCCCCGCGTAGACGAACACGAAGACGCCCGCGAAGGAGTCGGCGATGCCGCGGTCCTGGAAGCTGGCGACCGCGTGCAGGTTCACGGCGGTCTGCGCGAAGACGACGCTCATCGTCGCGACGACGAGCAGCCAGAAGGCCCGCGTCCGCCGCGCCTCCGCCAGC
>JACZSI010000054.1 GCA_022574265.1 Chloroflexota bacterium
CGAGTGCCGCGAGGTCGAGCAGGCGGACGGCCGCACGGAGAGAGAGTGTGCGCCGGGCGGAGGCGACCCGGTGACGGGCGACGCGGCCAAGTGGTTCGCGCTCCTCGACCTCGGGGACGCGCCGATCCGCGTTGGCGACATGATCTTCGACCGGGAGAACGATGCGTCGGCCGCGAGGGCCGCGGCTGAGCACCCCGACGTGATCCCCATCGGCGTCTATCTGCTGCTCACGCTCGGGCCCGGCCTGCTGCTGTGGTGGCGCTATCAGAGGATCCGCGTATGACCGTCGCGAATGGGCCCACGATCCAGGTCGAAGGCGTCTCCAAGTGGTATGGGAGCGTCGTCGCGGTCAACGACGTCTCGTTCGAGGTCTACCCGGGCATCACGGGGCTGCTTGGCCCGAACGGCGCGGGCAAGACGACGCTCCTGCACATGATGTCGGGCCTCGCGAAGGTCTCCAAGGGCGAGGTGCGCGTGCTCGGCCAGCCGCCCCGCGGCAATCACGAGCTGTACCGGCGCATCGGCGTCATGTCCGAGCACGAGGCCGTCTACACGTTCCTGACAGGACGCGAGCTCGTGGAGCTGGCGGCGCGCCTGCAGGGCGTGGAGGACGTGCGGGCCAGCGTGGACTGGGCCATCGACACCGTCAACCTCGCGGATGCCCAGCACCGCACGCTGGGGACCTACTCGCGTGGCATGCGCCAGCGGATGCGTCTGGCCGCGGCGATGGTGCACGACCCCGAAGTGCTGATCCTCGACGAGCCACTCAACGGCACCGACCCCCGCCAGCGCCTGGAGTTCGAGGCCCTGATGCGGGAGCTGGCCGCCCGCGGACGCACGATCTTGATCTCCTCGCACATCCTCGAAGAGGTCGAGACGCTGGCCAGCAAGACGCTGCTGATCGTCAGCGGCAAGCTGGCGGCGTCGGGTGACTACCGCGCGATCCGGCGGAAGCTGGACGACCGTCCCTTCAAGCTGCGCGTCGTCTCGGAGGAGCCGCGCAAACTGGCCGCTGCGCTCGTGGGGGTGGAGGCGGTCGATTCCGTCGCGGTGGACCCGGACGGCTCGCTCATCGTTCTCACGAGCAACGTGGGTGAGCTGCAGGGCTCCATCGCCAAGCTCGCGCGCGATGCCGCGGTCCGGCTGTACCGCGTGGAGCCGCTGGACGACTCGCTCGAAAGCGTCTTCAGCTACGTGGTGGAGCGTTGATGGGGACGGTCTTCCGCCTGACGCTGCGTCAGCTGGCCAGCCGCCGGCGCCTCGCCATCGTCGTGCTGCTCGCAGCGATCCCCGTTGGTCTTTCAGCGCTCGTCAACGCGTTCCTCGGGGAGGAGGAAGACTTCACCCAGGGGTTCGTGGACACCATGGTGAACGCCATGCTGGTCGGCCTCATCCTGCCCATCGTGGTGATGACGCTAGCCACTTCTGCGTTCGGGAACGAGCTGGAGGACCGGACGCTGAACATGCTGGTCCTGAAGCCGATCTCGCGGCTCGCTATCGTCGTGCCGAAGCTGCTGGGCTCGATCGTCATAGCCGCTCCGGTGCTGGTCGGCGCGACCACCGCCGTCGTGCTGATCGCTCTTGGAGACGGCGGCGTGCGCGCGGCTGGGGCTGCGTCGGGCGCGCTCCTGGTCGGCGTCGTCACGTACGCGGCGATCTTCACGTGGGCCGGCCTGATAACCAAGAATGCGCTGGCGTTCGCGCTCGTCTACGTGTTCCTGTGGGAGGCGCTCCTGGTTGGGTTTCTCCCCGGCTTGCGGTTCGTGAGCATCCGGAGCTACACGGTCGGCGTCATGCACGGGCTGGACGACACCACGTTCGCCGCCCTTGGGGACGACGCACTCACGCTCCCCGCGGCGCTCGCGGGGGCGGGCATCATCAGCGCCGTCTTCTTCCTGCTGACGGTGCGGCGCCTGCGCCGGATGGACGTGCCCTAGGCGGCTATCTGCGGGCGCTGGCGATACGCGCGCCCTCGACCAGCGCGCCGAGCTTCGCCCACGCGATGTCGCCGTCGACCCGCGAGCCGCCGGCGAAGGTCGAGAGGCCGCAGTCCGTGCTCGCGATGACGTTCTCGCGGCCCACCACGCCGGCGTAGCGCTCGATGCGCTGCGCGACCAGCTCCGGGTGCTCGATGAAGTTCGTCGTCGTGTCGATCACGCCGGGGATGAGCACCTTGCCCTCCGGCAGCTTCACGTCCTCCCACACCTTCCACTCGTGCTCGTGGCGGGGGTTGGCCGCGGGGAACGAGATGCCCTGCGGCCGCGCGTGCAGCACCAGGTCGATGATGTCGGCCAGCGGTACGTCCTTGTGGTGCGGCCCCTCGCGGTTCCCCCAGCACAGGTGCATCCGGATGCGCTCCGGCGGTATGTTGGCGAGCGCGTGGTCGAGCGCGTCGAGGTGCTGCGCGACGACCGCGCGGAACTCCTCCGGGCTCAGGTGCGCGAAGACCGTGTTGCGGCCGGACGCGAGGTCCGGACAGTCCACCTGGACGATGAAGCCGGCCGCCGCGATGGCCTCGTATTCGTCCTTCATCACGTCGGCCAGCGCGTAGAGGTACGCCTCGTGGCTCGGGTAGTACTCGTTATAGAGGAAGCGGGTGATAACGCCGGGCGACGCCGCGCTCATGAACGCTTCCTCGACGTGCGCTCCGCCGAGGGCGTCCTTGAAGTTGGCGATGTCGCGCTGGACCGCATCCCAGTCCTTCCAGGCGATGGGTCCGGTGCAGGTCGGGCGCTGCACGGTCTCCGTATTTCGCACCGGGCTATAGCTTGGGAAGTCGACGAGGTCGGCCCCGAGGGGCTCCTTGCTCTGGGACGAGCCGTCGAAGCCCGAGAGCCGGTCCTTGACGTAGGTGGCGTAGCTCGGCTTGCTCTGCTCGCCGTCGCTGACCACGGCGAGGCCCAGCGCAGCTTGGCGCGCCACGGCGCTCGCGACGGCCTCGGCGGCCGCTTCGTCGAAGGCGGCGCGCTGCTCGGGGCCGCGGTCGCGCTCGGCGAGCAGGCCGAGGAGGGCTTCGGGCCGGGGCAGGCTGCCGGTGTGGGTCGTGAGGACCGCATGCTCGCTGCGCTTCATCGGCCGCTCCTGGGCGCGGATCGTCGAGGGGCCATGATAGCGCTCCGGCAGGCGCTGCCTTGCCGCTCGGTTGCACGCGACCTATGATGGCGCCGCTGTCCACGGCGCCGCTGTCGCGTGCCGCGGTCTTGAGACAGAGCGCGAACCAGGAGAGAGAGCGATATGACCTCGAAGGATCCCGTCGTCGGCGTGGGCATCATCGGGCTCGGGGGAGCCTCCGGCGCCATGATTCCGAAGTTCGCCAAGAACCCCCACTTCAAGCTGGCCGCCGCCGGGGACATCGACGAGGAGATCCTGGGCCGGTTCCACAAGGACTACCCGGACACCGAGATCTACAACGACGCGGCGGGGCTCGTGGCGAGCAAGAGCGTGGACCTGGTGTATATCGCGACGCCCACCAACTTCCACGCGGAGCATGCGCGGATGGCCTTCGAGGCCAAGAAGCACGTGCTCATCGAGAAGCCGATGACCATCGACATCGAGGGCTCCCAGGCGATGATCGCCACGGCGAAGCGCAACGGCGTGCTGCTGGGCGTCAACGTGAAGCACAGCTTCGAGCCGCGGGTGCTCCGCCTGCGGCAGATGGCGCGCGACGGCGAGCTCGGCCGCCTGCGCATGATCAACAACTGGCGCTTCCAGGACTGGCTCTACCGCCCACGCACGCCCGAGGAGCTCATGCCGGAGCCCGGCGGCGGCATCCTGTGGCGGCAGGGACCGCACCAGTTCGACATCATCCGGACGATCGCCGGCGGCATGGTGCGCAGCCTGCGCGGCACCGCGGATACGTGGGACCCGGCCCGCCGCGTGCCCGGCGCCCACGCGGCGTTCCTCGACTTCGAGGACGGCACGCTGGCCACGGCCGTCTACAGCGGCTACGACCACTACGACACGCGAGAGCTCGTCGAGACCGGGTACTTTCCCGACGCCAAGACGCACGCGGCGGCCAGGCGCGAGCTGAGCGAAGCCCCCAACGCCGCATGGGAGGGCGACGCCGCACGAGAGGAGCGCTACGGCGGCTCCCGCCGGCGGAGCGCGCTGCCCCCGGCCGCCCCAGCGAGCGCGCCTTCCTCGCGCGGCTGGATCATGGGCGGTCCCTGGATCGTGAGCTTCGATAGAGGCGACGTGCGCATGAGCGCCAACGGCCTGACGGTCTACGGCGACGAGAAGATCTCGGAGATACCACTCGGCGTGAAGGGCGAGGACGGGCGCGACGGGCGTATCAACACCTACTACGAGGCCATCGCGCACGACCGGCCGCTCCCGGCCGACGGCAGCTGGGGCATGGCGACGCTCGAGGTGCTCCTTTCGATCGAGCGATCGGGACGGGAGCGCAAGGAGGTCTTCCTCAAGCACCAGACACCGACGGTGGACTGAGAGCTTGCGAAGGGATGACTCCCGCCTGTCATTCTGAGCGAAGCGAAGAATCTCGTGGCTGCGCGCTGCTTGAACACCGTGGCATGGGACGAGACCCTTCGCTTCGCTCAGGGTGACAGATTGGGGTCGGGCGCAGGCGCTGAACGGGAAGTCGCGTGAAAGGGGTCACACCATGGCGCGCAGCTACCGCTACATCTCCGGAGACTCGCACGTGGAGGTGGACTCCAAGCGCTGGGTGCACCGCGTCGACGCGAAGCACCGCGACCGCGCGCCGCACGTGGTGCGGCTGCCGAACGGCGCCGACGCCTGGGTGGTCGAGGGCTCGCGCCCACGCGAGGTCGCGGCCGACATGTACGGCGGCAAGGGCCGCGACGTGTGGGTGCCCTTCGGTCAGACCTACGACGAGACGCCCGGCACGGGGCCGGGGGAGCAGCGCATCGCCGAGCAGGACACCGACGGCGTCGACGCCGAGGTCCTCTTCCCCGGCCAGGTGTCGGGACCGCGGTTCTGGCGCAACATACCCGACGACGATGCGTATAAGGCGGTCGTCCGCGGTTACAACGACTGGCTCGCCGAGGAGTACTGCGCCGTCGACCCCGACCGCCTCCTCGGCATCGGCGTGATGCCTTGGACGAACGTCGACGACGACATCGCGGAGATGGAGCACTGCCGCGAGCTGGGCCTGCGCGCGGTGCTGCTCACCGGCTTCCCGAACGGCACGGCGCACCCGCTGCCGGAGGACGACCGCTTCTTCGCGGCCGCCATCGACATGGACATGCCTGTCACCGTGCACGTGGACATGGACCGCGCCAGCGAGCGCGCCGGCAAGACGCTGCTCGAGTACGCGACGCCGCGCGACGACTTTCGCACCGAGCTCGTGGAGCAGACGGCGCGCTTCGGCCCCATGCGGGGGAGCGGCGCCATCACCGCCGTGCAGATGGTGCTCTCGGGCCTCTTCGACCGCTTCCCTCGCCTCCGCGTCCTCTTCGCGGAGAACCAGATCGGCTGGATACCGTTCTTCTACCAGTCCGCCGACGTCCGGTACGAGCGGCACGTGATCTGGGCCGAGCGGCTGCTCGGCTTCGAGCCGCTATCGCGCCCCCCCAGCGAGGTCCTCCGCGAGCACTGCCTCTGGGGCTTCCAGTACGACCGCGTCGGCGTCGAGATGCGGCACCACCTCGGCGTGGACCACCTGCTGTGGGGCTCCGACTTCCCCCACCAGGAGTCGGACTGGCCGCACTCGATGCGCGTCATCGAACGGAACTTCGTGGGCGTGCCGGAGGAGGAGCGCTACTTGATGGTGGCGGGCAACGCCATCGACTTCTTCCACCTGGACGCGAGCTAGAGCACCTTCACGCGGGTCCAACGGCCGGTGCGGTAGTACAGCGCGTAGAGCCCCAGCCGCAGGAACATCGCCAGCCCGATCGCGACGGGGATGCCGTACTGGCCGAGCGGGGTGAACTGCGAGAGCAGGAACGCCGCGGGGACCTCCAGGACCCACATGCTCATGAACGTGATCAGCAGCGGTGCCATCGTGTCGCCGGCGACGTTGAACGACTGCTGGAGCACCTGCCCGCCTCCGAGCAGCATGCCGGAGACGGCCTGGATCCGGATCCAGATGATCGCCACGACGAGGAAAGCGGGGTCCTGGTTGAAGATCAAGATGAAGAAGGCGGGCGCGAGGAGCAGCACGATACCCGCAAGCCCACGGATCGCCAGCACGTAACCCACCGCCCACCGGACGGTGCTCTTGGCCCGCTCGATGCTTCCGGCGCCCAGGTTCTGGCCGACGAGGATCCCCGACGCGCGGCCCATGCCCATGCTGCCGATGTGTGTCAGCCGCTCCAGCCTGCGCGTGAGCGCATACGCCGCCAGCGCGATGTCCCCGAAGGGCGCGACCAGCCGGACGAGCATCAGCTCCGAGAGCCCGCGCTCGAGCTGCGTGCCGCTGGCGGGCAGCCCGATCTTGAGCATCCGTCCCATCAGCGGCACATCGAGGCGGTAGCCCCGGAGCGTGAGCCGGAGCGGCGCGCTCCCGGCGAACAGCGCGTACATGTTCCAGACGAACCCCACCGCCTGCGCGATGATGTTGGCCGCGGCCGCGCCGGCTATGCCCATCTCGGGCGCTCCGAACCAGCCGAAGATCAGGAACGGCGTTATCACGATGTGGAGGCTGCGCGCCAGCAGCGTCGCCTTCATCGGGGTCAGCACGTCGCCCGCGGCCTGCAGCGTCGCCTCCGCGCTCTTGCGCCACCCCTGGACGGCGGAGCCGGCGAACTGGTACTGGAGGTAGACGATGGTGACCGCGATAACCTCGTCGCTGAGCGCGAGGAGGTCGAGCAGCGGTCTCGCGGCCAGAACGCCCGCGACGGCCAGCACCGACGACAGGATGATCGTCACGGTGAGGCCCTGGAGCGCGATGTGGTTGGCCGTGTCCATGCGGCCGGCGCCGACCGCCCGCGAGATCATGGCCTGCATGGCGATGTCGAGGCCGGTGCGGGCCATCATGACGAGGTGCGCATAGGCCTGCGCGACGCCGATCCCGCCGATCGCCCGGAAGCCGATGACGCGGCCGGCCCAGAAGAGGTCCACCATCTGGTCCAGGGAGTTGAAGACGCCCTCGACCATCTGGGGCCACGCCAGGAACCACAGATTCTTGGGGACGCTGCCCTTGGTCAGGTCTCGGCTGTGCCGCACGGTCCGGCGGCGCCCTTGCCGTTCGGCCTGCGCTGTGCGGAAGTCGATATCGGTATCGACGCCGGACGAAGCACGCGCCGGCGCCCCCTCAGGGTTGTCGGTGGCGCCGTTGCCAGGTTCGTGGTCTTGGGACAAGCGCATACGCCTTCGGCCGCCCGGTCGCTAGGCAGCCTGGATCCCGGCCTTCCGTGCCGCGCGGGTTAAGTATCCAGCCACGGACGGAGTGAAGATGTCCTAGATCGGGCCGATGAAACGCTCGCCGGCGAGCGTCATGATATCGTCGGCGCCGATCTCTCCCTCGGAGCCCCGCGCCGCGGGGCTCGAGCTCGTCGGGTCGGAGAAGCGCACGCGCGCCGAGGCGCCGTCCGCGAGCACCTCGAGCAGCTCCACCACGTCGCCCGACGACGTGACGAGGCTCGTGCCGGGCTCAAGCTTCGTGATGTCCACGCGGTCCTCCTTGCTTGGCGTTCGTTCCTTAGGGCCGAGTCGTCAGACGCCGGCGGTGCGTTCGGGCACCTTGGCGCCCTGCCCGCTTGCTTGCTGCCGGCCGATCACGCTGTACTTGCCCGAGGATCCGGTGGAGAGGCCACCCTTGAAGGTGCGCTCCTTCCGGTAGCCCCAGGTCTTGTCCCCTTCTTCGGCCTCGTTGGGGATGTAGAGGTCCTTGTTCTTGGCGGGGTCGCGGAAGACGTTCATCGGGTCGCCGCCGTCCTCGACGACGCGCATCTGCTCCACCAGCAGCCGGCGGTAGACGATGATGCCCTTGTCGGACTCGGCGAGCTTCTCCAGATGGCGCGGCGAGATGGGGCCTTGGGTCATCCACGCGAAGTTGTCCTGGCCGCTGTTGTTGTCGATCAGCTCCCAGATCGGTATCCCGTCCTCATCGACGCCGGGGAGCGGCACGCGGTAGACGGGCACGTCGTCCGAGGCGACCTGCGGCTCGTCGCCCGGCTCCATCGGATGCGCCTGGTACCAGACGTAGAGCGTGTGGGTGTCGTCGACCGGGACGCGGATCTGGCCGGCGGAGAGCATGTTCGGGAAGACGACCGGGTGGCCGATGCGCCAGGAGACGTCGTCCTCGGAGCCGCCCTCGAGCACGCGGCGCTTGATGATGCCGTGCTCGTAGACGTCGAAGCCGATCTTCACGTGCGGGATGACCGGCGGCGGGGGGCGCCAGTGCTCGTCCTTGGAGCGCTTGCCCGTCTCCTCCAGGCGCTGGAGCACGTAGCGCGAGAAGTAGCGGTGGAGCCACTCCGTGTGGACCGGGTCCATCGAGTTCTCCATGATCTGGAGCCAGTTGCAGGGGACGATGGCCAGGCCCACGTCCCATCGGACGTTCTCGCGGTTCCACGGCGCCCAGTCGGGGAGCAGCGGGACCGGCTCCGGGCCCAGGTAGGCGAAGACAAGCCCTTGGCGCTCCTGCACCGGGTAGGCCTTGATCCGCACGCGGCTTGGGAAGGTGCTCTCCGGCGCCTCGGCCGGCATCTCCAGGCACTGGCCGGTGGAGTCGTAGAGCCAGCCGTGGTAGGGACAGCGCAGGCCGTTATCCTCCGGGATGCCGTAGAGCAGGTGCACGCGGCGGTGGGCGCACGAGGCTTCGAGGAGCCCGAGCGTGCCGGAGCGGTCCTTGTACAGGACCAGGTCCTCGCCGAGCAAGCGGACCGCCTTGGTGGGGTTCGCCTTGAGCTCAGCGCTGCCGGCGATCGGCAGCCAGTAGCGCCGGAAGAGCGCACCCATGGGCGTGCCCGGTCCGACGTGCGTCAGCCGCTCGTTCTGTTGGACGGTGAGCATGCGCGAGCCCCCTGCGCTAGCCCGGCGAGTTGGTGGGGATGTCCCGGGCGAACGGGCGAGGCGTCGGCGGAAGCGGCGACCCGGCGCGGCGGGCGCGCTCGAGGCCGACGATGCTGTACTTGCCCGAAGAGCCCGTCCCGACCTTCGCGGTCCGAGCGCCGCCGTAGCCGTAGACGTCCTCGTTGTTGACCGCGCCGCCCTCCTCGCCGTCGAAGTGCAGCTGGATGTTGACGTTCTTGGCGGGGTCGCGGAAGACGTTCATGGGGTCGCCGCCGTCCTCCATGATGTCGATCTGCTCGTTGAGCAGCCGCCGGAACATGATGACGCCGACGTCGGACTGGCCGAGCTTCTCCAGGTTCCGCGCCATGAGCGGCCCCTGGGACTGCCACGCCATGTGGTCCTGCCCGCTGTTGTTGTCGAGCAGCTCCCAGATCGGGATGCCGTTCTCGTCGACGCCCGGCATGGGCGTGCGGTAGACGGGGATGTCCTCCGGCTTCTGGTGCGCGTCCTCGTGCTCCTTGGCGTCGCGGACGTTGTACCAGATGTAGTAGGTGTGCGTGTCGTCCATGGGCACGCGGATCTGGAAGCCGCCGCCGCCGCCGCCGTGCTCGTAGTTCGGGACGAGGATGGGGTGGCCGATGCGCCACGAAGGGGACGTCGCCTCGTCCTCGCCCTCGATGAGCCGGTGCTTGAGGATGCCGTGCTCGAAGATCGTGAAGCCGACCTTGGTGTGGTGGGCGATCTTCGCCGGGTCGCGCCAGCCGCCCTCGATCTTGTCGGCGTCGTCGGCGACGACGTAGTCGCGGCCGTGCTTGAGCGTGCCGCGGTCCTTGAGGAAGCCCTGGCGCTCCAGGACGTAGTTCGAGAAGTAGCGGTGCAGGAACTCGCCGTGCATCGGGTCGAGCGAGTTCTCCTGGATCTGGAGCCAGTTGCAGCCGACGATCGCCCAGCCGATGTCCCGCACGCCCTCGCGCACGAACGGCCCCCAGCGCGGCACGAGCGGCACGGGCTTGGGGCCGAGGTAGGCGAAGACGAGCCCGCCGAGCTCCTCGACCGGGTAGGCCTTGAGCTGGACGCGGCTGGGGAAGGTGCTCTCGGGTGCCTCGGCCGGCATCTCCAGACACTGGCCGCTCTCGTCGTAGAGCCAGCCGTGGTAGGGACAGCGCAGGCCGTTGTCCTCGGGGATGCCGTAGAGCAGGTGCACGCGCCGGTGCGCGCACGAGGCCTCGAGGAGGCCCAGCTTGC
>JACZSI010000055.1 GCA_022574265.1 Chloroflexota bacterium
GCCGCGGACGCCTACGGTGCCCAGCATACGAGCCTGCTCGACGAGCGGATGTTGCAGCCGCTTTCGGAGGCTCACGCGCGCGGGTCCCGCCTGTTCATCTACTCGGCCGCATACGATCGTGGAATCCGTGCGGTCCTCGACGCGGCCGGGCTTGGTGGAGCCTTCGAAGAGCTCGTATGCAACACGCTCGAGCGAGAGGACGGACGCGCCCTGGGCCTGACAGCGCGCTATCGCGACGACAAAGCCGGTGACTTCAAGGCGGAGTTTCTCGACCGGCGGGGCTGGAGTCCATCCGGAATCATCTATGCGGGCGACACGTTCGTTGACGAGCCTATCGCAGGGCTACTGCCCCGTGGGCACTTCATCGTGCCCTTCCTCGCTTCCGATGCGTTCAAGGAGCACATGTCGGCCGCATATGGGGCGTTCGTCCCGGAGAGCCCGGATGAGCTCAGTGCCTACCTGAGGACTATGTAGGACCCGAAGTGGCTGAAGGGTGGCCGATTGACTACAGCTAGTTCGCCGGGGCCAACGCTGGCCGGGACGCACCGGGAGCGGGGACTAGCTTTAGCTAGTTTGCCCGGACTGGTCGGCCCATCGCAGCCCCGAACGCCCCCCCCGACTGCCCCCCCCGAATATTCCACACGAGCACGTCCGCGGCACCCGAAGGCCGACCCACGGCCTGGAACTTCTTGGCCATCCCCTCCGTCCTGATGAGTAGAACCGCCGAAGGGGGACAGGCAAATGAACAAGCGGACGGCCCTGATCATCGGTCTCACCCCCGACGGGGACGTCGCCATCGTGGGGTTCCGGTCCCAGCGCCCGCCGGCCCAGAGGCTAGCCATTGAGGTTGCCGCTTGGGGTCGTACGAACGGCGGATGTGCCCATGGGCACTTTGGCTGACGCATGATCCCCAGTCTCACCGATGACGCGGGACACTGACCAGCCCAAGATAAAGCGGCGCTACAGCACAACGGCGGCGACCCGCCGAATCGGAAAGGAGCAGCGCAATGGTGGAATCCACAGCCACAGACTCCAGTTTCAGCATCAACGTTGTCGCACTGGCGTTCGCCTTGATCGTCGTCGGCCTGTCGGTCGCTTTGGCAGTGGGCGGCGTTGTCGTTTACCGCAGAAGGAGCGGGGCCGGCGAGCGTGCAGCGGCCGTGGTCGCCGTTGCGGGCGGCCTTTTGGTCCTGGCGACGCTCGTGACAGGCGGGGCCGAGCTCCTCCCGTCGGCAGCGGTCTGGCCCCTGCTGCTCCTTGAGCTGGGCCTGTTGGGCACGACGTTATGGGTGTGGATGCTCGTCGACTGCGCCATCAACGAGCCCCGGGACGGAAACGACAAGCTGATATGGGTGCTCATCATCCTGTTCGCCCAGGTTCTTGGAGCGACCTTGTACCTGCTCGTGAGGCGGCCCCAGCGACTCGCCACGGCACGGAGCTGAGAGGAGGCATGACATGACGGAGCTATGGGTTACATCGATAGTGATCGGCTCTTGGGTGTTGGCGGCTGGTTTGGTTGGCATCGTCGGCTCGTTCTTGGCTGAGCGCCTCGGAGACCGTCAGCTTGCGATGCAGGTCGCGGAGCAGCGGTTCGACGCCAGCAGCGTCGAACCGCTGGAGGGTGGCGAGCACTCCTTCTCGGGCCACGAGATGACCCACGTTACGAGCACCACTACCTAGACGACTGACTGGAGGTACGACATGAATCTGTCAGGCGGCGGGACAGCCGGAGCGGGGAACATATCGGGGCTTTTCTCGTCTTATAGTCAAAGCACTTGGAGCCGAACGATGAACGCAAGAGCGATCGCGATCAGCATCCTGGCAGCGGTGGGGCTCATCGCCGCGGCGTGTGGCGCTGACTCGCCCACACCGACGCCGCAGCCCATCAACACGCCCACCCCCACGCCGAGCGAGAGGCTTACGGCGCAGTGCGTTGCAACCGAGGCCTACGCGGCCGAGCACATTGTCGCGGTCATCGGCGAAGATCTGTTCCCTAGCGCGTTCGACGCCATCAACAGGGGCGGTTGTGATTTCAACGGCGAGATCAGCGACATCGAGATCGTGCTCGATGGCCCCGGCGGGACGTACACGGCGCTCATCGAGTTGCCAGCGCCCGCTACCAACATTGGTTGGCCCTTGGGCCGCGACGCGCCCGTTCCGCCCCTCGCCGAGGCGTTCGAGCCAGGGCGTTACGAGCGTACCGTCATCGCGATCACCGTGGACAGACGTAGGGTGGAAATCACTGGTTTCGAGCCCGTCATCCTCGTGCGCGACCGCGAGTCCCCGCAAGCGTTGCTGCTCCGCGCGCAGAGCCGGTGGGATCGCAGCGGCATCACCTCCTACACCTACACGAGTGCGTGGCAGTGCTTCTGCGCGGAGGACCTCCGCGCACCGGTGACAGTGGACGTACTAAACGGAGTTCTGCATAGCATCGCCTTCGCCGACAGTCGGGCGGTCGACGTCCCGAACCCGGAGCGCTTCGGCACCGTCGACGACCTGTTCGCGACGATTCAGGACGCCTTCGACCGCGACGCCGCGAGGGTCGTTGTGGATTACGAAGCACAGCTCGGCTACCCGACCGACGCGTTCCTTGACTATGAGAAGCTGACGATCGACGAAGAGCAGGGCTTCTCCATCAAGGAACTCAATGTCCGCTAGATGCTGCCCAGGGCATGGCCGGCGTGCTGTAGGCATACCCCAGCAGGTACTGGGCTTGGGTGAAACCAATGAGCGTTCTGAGACAGGCTCTAAAGTCGATCTCCCCGTCCAAGGACTGGGGTTTCATCTTCCAAGTGACGTTGGCGGTCCTGGGCGCCGCCTTGATCGTGGGTGGTATCGTCGCCTACCGCGGCAGCGTGAGGACCGGCGTGCGCTCGTTCGCTGCCGCAGGGATCGCGTCCGGGGTGGTCATGCTGGCCACCGTTGTCATGACGGTCCCTGCATACAGCACCAGCGATGGACCGCCAGACCCCGTCGTCGAGACCGTGGGGAGCGCTTCCGCAGATGGACCAAGCGATTAGCTACAGGTAGTTCACGTGAGCTTGAGTTGGACGCTCGGCACGTATGAGCGTCGTCCGTCTGTGACCTAGCTTGTTTGGGGCGGCCGGATCCATCTCCCGTCATCGAGTTTGCACTAAGGGGCTGGCAATACCACTGTCGTATCACCAAGAAACAGGGGCTCCTCGCGGAGCACCCTCATGAACAGCTCGTAAGTTAGATCAAGATCGCGGCGGTTGTAGTCGGCTAAGCGATGCGGGTCTTCCTTCCAAATGCGCCCATAGTGGCTATGGTGCCCTAATGTCACCTTCTCCTCACCGAACGTGTACAGGCAGAGGCGGTCTAGGCCGATCCGCCGGTTCGCGGCCCGCTCGATCTCGACCATCAGGTCGTAGTGGCGCCCGAGCTCGAGCCGTCGGCCGAGCGTCCGTCCGAAGTGGTCGTCCAGCACCGGCAGGTCGAACCGCGCCCCGTTGTACGTGACCACGACGCCCGCGAACGACGCCAGGAAGTCGGCGAGCTGCGCCAGACTCTCCGGCGCCGCGGTGTACATGGCGTAGGTCTGGCCGCATCGAGCGCCGGTGAGGAGCAGCTCGAAGCCCACGGGTATGTTGTCCATGGACCCGCCGGTCGTCTCGACGTCGATGACGGAGAAGTCGCCTTCCTGCACGCCCCCACCATACGGCACGAGCCGAGCCGGGACGCCGCGCGCGGGAGCCGGCTAAGGGTCGTCGCTGGGTGGCGGTGCAGCGCCGGCGATGGGCATGGGCTCCGACTCTGGCGTGGGCTCGGCGCTGGGCGTCGTCCGGGTGCGAGCCGCCGTGGAGCGCGAAGGGGCGGGGCGCCGCCCCGGCCCCGGCGCGGGCTCCGCCGGCCGGCCCGCGGCCTCGGCCTGGGCGCGCGCCTCGCGGCGCTGGCGTATGCCCATGCCGTAGTGCACGGAGATCGTATAGAGCACGGCCACCGTGGGGACGCCCAGCAGCGCGCCGGGGATGCCCGCGAGCCGCGCGCCGATGACGACGGCGATGATGACAAGCATGGCGGGCATGCGGACCGCGCGGCCCAGGATGCGCGGCGTGAGCAGGTTCAGCATGACCTGCTGGATGAACAGCAGGGTAGAGAGCACGATGACGAACGTGACGAAGTCCCCGGAGACCGCCGCGACGATGAGTGGCAAGGCGAGCGCGAGCCAGTCGCCGATGAATGGCACGGCCAACAGCAGGCTCGAGAGGAGCGCGACGGGCAGTGCGGCGGGCAACCCCGTGGCGGTCATGACCACGGCCGTGCCGACGCCGTAGATGAGCGAGATGACGAACAGCCCGCGGACGTACCCGTGGAAGGTCGCGTCGATGGTGCCGAGGACGTAGCGCGTCTCGTGCTCGGCGCGTGGCGGGAGCACCTTGAGGGCCTCGTTGAGACGGCGGCCGCCGTCGAGCACGATGTAGAAGGAGATCACGACGACCAGCGAGATCGCGAAGGCGGTGGACGCGATGTTCGAAGCGATCGTGCCTGCGTTCGCCGCCACGATGGTGGCCGCTTCGTCGGCGAAGTTGCTGAAACGTGTCTCGTCAAGGATGTCCACGGCGAGGCCGAAGCGGTCTTCGATGAACCGTTCGACGCGGCCGATGAGCTCGGGAACCTGCGCGACGAAGTTCGGGACGCGTGCGGCCAGCTCCTGCACCTGCTCGATCATGGTCGGGATGACCGAGACGATCACCACCGATACGAGCGTGATCAACGTCAGGTAGACGAGCAGGATCGCGACGGCGCGGGGCATGTGCAGGATGCGCGTCAGGCTGTTGATGGTGTGGATCAACAGCGAGCCGACGAGGTAGGCGAGGAAGAAGATGAGGAGCAGGTCGCCCAGGAAGCTCCACAGGCGGGCCAGAGCGCCGAAAAGGTAGATCGCGGCGCTGAGGACGACGACCACGAGGGCCGCCCTGAACCAGAAACTGCGCTCGAGCAAGGGTGCTGCCTCGACCGTATTCTACCCCACGTCGAAGGCCCCCCTGCGACGAGTAGGCGTGCGGCCCTCGGCGAGATTCTCCCGAATGCCGGCCCCCAGCGCCATCGCCCATCAGGGTGGCTGCGGGCGCGCCTGCGCGGGCGCCCTTACGGCGCTGGTGCGGCGTCGGCGAGCTGGCCGGCGAGCGTCGCGGCCTCCGTCGTGGGTAGCTCGCAGGCGTAGCCGCGGCACACATACGCCGTTGGTTTGCCGTCCACCTGGCCACGGCCTTCCAGAAGCGGCGAGGGGAACGGGCGGTCCTCGGCGGGGTCCAGCCCGATGAGCGAGCGGCTCGGCGCGTAGGCGCGGGCGAGCTCGTCGAGCAGTCCCCGCGTCGCTGCGTCGTCCGGCGAGCCGATGATGGCCACCTCGCGGGGTTCCGCAAGGTGCAGCTCGATCGCCTTGAGCCAGTTGCCGAAGGCGAGCGGGGCATCGCCGAGAAGGCCCGCGACCGACCGCAGCAGCTGACCGGCCTTACGCGCGTACTCTTCGTCGCCAGAGAGCGTCCCCAGCCGCGCCAGGGCCTCGGCGGCCGCGGAGCTCCCGCTGGGCACGGCGTTGTCGAGCATGTCCCGCGGCCGCACGATGAGCGCCTCGTGGTCGGTGCCGACGTCGTAGAGCCCGCCCGCCTCCTCGTCCCAGAACAGCGTGAGCATCTCGTCGGTCAGCTCCTTCGCGGCCCAGAGCCAGCGGTGGGCGAAGGTCGCCTCGTGGAGGGAGAGGAGGCCGTTGATGAGGCAGGCGTAGTCCTCGAGGTAGCCGTTGAGGTGCGCCGTCCCGTTCCTCCACGTCCGGAGCAGACGGCCGTGCGGGTGCAGCGCTTCGAGCACGAAGGCGGCGTTCTGCTCCGCGGCCTCGCGGTAGCGGGGCTCGCCGAGCACCATCGCCGCCTCGGCGAACGCCCGCAGCGCGAGGCCGTTCCACGCGGTCAGCACCTTGTCGTCGGTGGCGGGCGGCACGCGGGTCGCGCGTTCCGTCAGCAGGCGGCGGCGCATCGGCTGCAGGCGTTCGAGGAGCGCTTCGCCGGCCATCCCGAGATCGCGGCCGGCCGCCTCGGGACCGTCGGGCACGTGCAGTATGTTGTGCCCCTCGAAGTTGCCGGGCCCGCTCACGCCGTAGAAGCGGTTGAAGACCGCGGCGTCGGTCTTGCCGAGCAGCGCCTCGATCTCCTCGGCGTCCCACACGTAGTACTTGCCCTCCACACCCTCGCTGTCGGCGTCTTGGGAAGAGAAGAAGCCGCCCTGGGGGTGGCGGAGGTCGCGGAGGAGGTAGTCGAGCGTCTCACGGACGACCGTCTCGAACCCCCGCTCACCGGTCAGCTGGTACCCTTGGAGGTAGGCGATGGCCAACTGGGCGTTGTCGTAGAGCATCTTCTCGAAGTGCGGCACCAGCCACGCCTCGTCGGTGGCGTAGCGCGCGAAGCCGCCGCCGAGGTGGTCGTACATGCCGCCGTTGGCCATCGACCGCAGCGTGTGCTCGATGAGGTGACGCGCGCGCGGCTCGCCGGTGCGCGCGTGGTGACGCAGCAGGAATCCAAGCACCATGGGCTGGGGGAACTTCGGTGCGCCACCGAACCCGCCGTGCTCCTCATCGAACGCCGACGCGATGCCCGCGAAGGCCTCGGCGGCGATGCTCGCGCGCACGGGCTCGTCGCTCGCGGCGGTCTGCGTGGAGGCCAGGATGGCTGACGTGAGCGCCTCGGCGTTTTGGAGCACGCTCTCGCGGCGGTTGTGGTAGGCGTCGGCCACGGCGTCGAGGACGTCGGGCCAGGACGGCATGCCGACGCGCGGGGTGTTGGGGAAGTAGGTGCCGCCGTAGAAGGGGCGTCCGTCCGGCATGACGAAGACGTTGAGCGGCCACCCGCCGTGGCCGTGCAACCGCTGGAGCGCCTCCATGTAGATGGAGTCGACGTCGGGGTGCTCCTCGCGGTCCACCTTGATGGAGATGAACCGCTCGTTCATCTTGGCGGCGATGTCCGGGTCCTCGAAGGACTCGTGCTCCATCACGTGACACCAGTGGCACGCCGCGTAGCCGATGCTGACGAGCACCGGCTTGTCTTCGGCCTTGGCCTTGGCGAAGGCTTCGTCTCCCCATGCGTACCAGTCCACGGGGTTGTGCGCGTGCTGGAGCAGGTAGGGGGAGGTTTCGTTGATGAGGCGATTGGGCATGGCGGTCTTCAGAGAAGCGGTCGGGAACGATCATTCGAGCGAAAGCCGCTCACTCGAGCAGGTCCAGGAGCCCCGGGACCGTCAGGTCTGCATCACGGATCAGGCGGCGGAGCAGACCGCGGTCGAGCTCTCGATGTCTCGGAACGGAAAGGCGCCGCCTCGACGTGTGAGCCAGGATCATGTGGCTTCCCCTCATACGGACCCGCCGGTAGCCGATACGCTCCATCGCTTTCACGAATGCGTCGCCGGAGAGGACCGGCAGCGGGGCCACTACACCGAGACCTCGACCTGCTCCACCGTCTCCTCGGCTGGGATGGGCTCGCCCAGGAACTTCAAGCTTGCAAGATAGCCTTGCATGGCCTCCCGGATGTTGAACCGTGCCTCCTCGATGGTACGCCCTTGCGAGTGACATCCGGGGAGGGCCGGGACGCTGGCGACGATGTAACCATCCTCACCGCTTGAAAAGCCAACCGTGAAACGGCGCTTCTGGCCTGGTTGCGTGAGGCCCGCGCCATCCGGTGAGTAGAAGAAGTCGATATTCCGGCCCACCCTCTCTTCCGAGATGTAGCGCTTGTTGACGAGGGGTCGCAGCGCATTGGCGAGTCCCTGGAGAGTGTAGCCGTGTTCACGCGCGAGATCGTTGAGCTCCGGGCAGCTTCGCTGATACCGCGTCTCAGGGTGTGCCTGCAGCTCCTCAAGCACGAGTTGTTCCGAAGGTGACAGGTGGGTGCGCGCAATCATGTCTCACCTCCATATCATGGTGATATCACGATGGTATCATGATTGTTGGCGCTATGCAATCATCGAAAGCAGCGCCATCGTGATCGCAGCTGCCAGTGGCACCGTCACGTTGTCGTCCAGCGGTGAGGGGAGCAGCTCCGCCACCGCCGCTGCGATGGCTCCGGGGACGAGCCACCACGCCAGCGGGACGTCGGGATGGAGCGAGGCGACGGCTCCGGCGATCACGGCGACCGCGGCGAACGCGGCCGTGCCGGCGATGGACTTGCCGAAGATCCGCGCTCGGTGGTCGCGCGAGCCGACGACCGTCGCGAACGGATCGCCGAACGACAGGAAGAGCAGCGACAGGACGGCGATGTCCTCGGGGAATGCGAAGACGACGAACGTCGCCGATAGCCAGTAGTAGGTGGCGCCGGTGATCTGGAAGCGCTCATGGGGCTTGAAGAACGGCAGCACCTTGATCAGGAGGTCGTTGACCGTCGGGAGCGACGCTCGCCCGACCTCCAGCGCGACGGCGAGGACGCTGAAGACGATGAGCAGCCACTTGGCGAGGTCCAACGGCAGCAGGAGCACGCCGATGGGGATGGCTGACCCCACGATGATGTGCATGACGTGCCGCGGCCACAGGTGTTGCGACACCGGCGGCTCGTAGATGAACTCTTGGATGGGTGTGGGTAGCTTCATGCCATGCGCTCGGGCGGGGCTAGTGGTGGCGCGCTCCGGCCATGCTGCGGATCTTCGGCACGAGCTCCGCGACGGTGTCGATCACGTAGCCGACCTCCTCGCCGGTGTTGCCGGCGATACCATAGAGGCACTTCTCGGTGAGGGCGGCGCCGTTGTAGACCGGCACGATAACGCTCACCCGTGGCGGCCCGTCAGGCGTCGTGAGCGCCGTCGCCACACCTTCATCGGTGCGCGAGCCGATGCTTGCTCCCGCCGCCACGGCACCCTGCACGGCGCTGCGCAAGGCGGCTTGGCTGGCGTCGGCTCTCGGGATGCGGCGGCGCGGCAACCGTGCCCGCAGAACGTGGTGTGATGCGGACATATCCCGCCGCAGGCTGTCGGCGTCTCCCCCGGCGGCGGCGACGGCATCGAGGATCGTCTGCAGGGCGGGATCGATCGGTTCAGGCACGTCATCGAGGCGCTCGACCTGCGCACCGAAGCTCTCCAGATGCGTCGTGATGACGTCTGCTTCCAGGCTGGAAGTGGTGGGCGTATCGGTCAGGTGCAGCAATCCGCGCAGCCGGCGGGCGGAGCGCGCGTGTGCGGTGGCCCACAGAACCGTAGCCCCGGGCCGCAACTGGGGCAGAATCTTCTCGCACACGAAAGCGGGGGTGGGCGTCTGCGCGTCAGCGGAGAGGATGACCGCGGTGTCGAAGCGCATGTCGCCGTCACCGGCATCCGTCGCCGTCAACCCCACCGCACTCAGAGCCTCGGCCAGCGCTGCCGCTCTGGCGCCCCCCGTCAGGATGGTGGCGCCGGCATCTACGTGCGCCGCTAGAGAGCGGGCCAACTCGTGCAGCGAGGTGGGTGAAGCGTGGGTCATAGACAATCCCTCATCGCACAACCACACCTCGCGCCGTCGCCGACGCTCCGGTGCCGCGACGACGGGAGGGACGGGACCGGTGACGAAGAGGTGCCTGCAGCTACTTGCCGGCCTTCTTCCACGCGCTACTGAGAGCCTTCAGTTCATCGGCTCCGGCCTTAGCGGCCTTCTCGTTCTCTTCGCGGATGCGCTCGAAAACCTCTCCGCGGTGTACCGGGATCTCGGACGGCGCCTCGATGCCGAGGCGAATCTGCCGCCCCTGCAACTCCAGAACGGTGATCCGGATCTGGTTGCCGATAACGATGCTTTCTCCGGCTTTTCTCGTCAGTACCAACATTGTCGATCTTCCCTGTCGACGAGCGAAGGCGGCCCCTACCGGGACTCGACCTGCGCTCCTTGCTTCTGTTTGGAGACGTCCAGCAACGAGTGCTTCGTCGTATACGTATCATCTACTAGAATGATCTGGCGCGCTATCATCGACACCGTGTTGATGGCGATGGGCCCCTTGAGATTCGCTGTCACGTGCTGCGGGTCAGAACTCAGCGTGACGATGCAGTAGAGTTCGAGGTCCTCGTCGCTGGCCAGTTCAAGCCCCTTGAGTTCTTCGTCGCCCAGCTTGGGCTTGTAGTCCGGCCAGATCGACATGGGATTGAGGATGACGAAGGCCACCGCGGGTTCGTCCAGCGACAGCAGCCGCAGGAAAGGCGCCTCCTCGT